>JAEZBT010000429.1 GCA_023426865.1 Actinomycetes bacterium | reverse complement strand
GGTCAGGACGAGGGCGCTCACCAGCTCGGGGTGCGCGGCGGCGAGCCGCACCGCGACCCGCCCACCGAACGAGTGCGCGACGACGACGTACGGACCGGTGCCGACGAGCGCCGCCGCGAGGTGGTCGGCGTACTGCGGGCTCCCCCACACGTCGGGCGGCGGCTCGGTCCGCCCGAAGCCGGGCAGGTGCACGGCGAGCGCGTCGGTCCCGGCCACGATCGCGGCGAAGTCGTCGCCGGTGCGGCCCCAGCCGTGCAGCGCCAGCACCCGGGCCGGCTCGGCCCCGGTACGGTCCGCGAGAACGTCACCCGCGAGGACCGTCAGCACGCGGACGAGGTTAGCACCGGGGCGGCGGCCGCTCCCTGTCGGGGAGCACGCCCTGCACGCGCCCCTGGCTACGCTGCGCGCATGGACACGCCCGAGCTCTCCCCCGCCACGCTGGCCGTCACCGCGGGGCGCCCGGACCGCGAGCCCGGGGCGCCGGTCAACGCGGGCGTGGTGCTGTCGTCCACCTACGTGTCCCAGGGCCCACCGGTCGCCGGCGAGGCGATGTACACCCGGTACGACGCACCGACGTGGCACCCGTTCGAGCAGGCCCTCGCCACGCTCGAGGCCTGTCCGCTGCCCGCCCTCGTCTACTCCTCGGGGATGGCGGCCGTCGCGGCGGCGTTCTCCCTCGTGCCGGCGGGCGGGCGCGTCGTCGTCCCGCGGCACGCGTATCAGGTGACTCTCGTGCTGGCGCAGGAGCTCGCCGCGACGCGGGGCCTCGAGGTCGTCCCGGTCGACCTGCACGATCTCGACGCCGTGCGGGCGGCCCTGCCGGGCACGGCGCTCGTCTGGGCCGAGTCGCCCACGAACCCCATGCTCGAGGTCGCGGACCTGCCCGCGGTCGTCGCCGCCGCCCACGACGCCGGCGCACTCGTCGCGGTCGACAACACGTTCGCGACGCCGCTCGGGCAGCGCCCGCTGACGTTCGGCGCCGACGTCGTCGTGCACTCGGTGACCAAGGCGCTCGCGGGGCACTCCGACGTCGTCCTCGGCGCCGTTCTCACCGCCGACCCGGACCTGCGGGCGCGCCTGGACGCCTACCGGCGCACCCACGGCGCGATCGCCGGGCCGTGGGAGGTGTGGCTCGCGCTGCGCGGCCTGCGGACGCTCGCGCTGCGCGTCGAGCGTGCGCAGGCCAACGCGCAGGTCCTCGCCGAGCGCCTGGCCGCGCATCCCGACGTCGTCGACGTGCGCTACCCCGGCCTGCCGAGCGACCAGGGACACGCCGTCGCCACGCGCGTGCTGGACGGCTACGGCGCGATCCTCGGCGTCCGCCCGGCCGGGGGGCCGGAGGCCGCCGACCGCGTGGTGGCGTCGGTGCGGCTGTGGGTGCCCGCGACCTCGCTCGGCGGTGTGGAGAGCATGCTCGAGCGGCGGCGGCGGTTCGCCACGGAGTCCGTGACCGTCCCGGAGGACCTGCTGCGCCTCTCGGTGGGCATCGAGGACGTGGAGGACCTCTGGCAGGATCTCGACGGCGCGCTGCGCGCCGCTCGCGACGCGCGGGGCTGAGCCGTGGCCGCGCTCCTGTACTCGTGCCTGTGCTCGCTCGACGGGTACGTCGCGGACGAGGGGGGCGGCTTCGACTGGGCGGTGCCCGACTCCGAGGTGCACGCGGCGCTCAACGACGTCCACCGGTCCGTGGGGCGGCTGCTGCTGGGCCGCCGGTCCTACGAGGTGCTCCGGACCTGGGACACGGCCGTCCCCGCGACGGCCGTCGAGGCTGACAACCAGGCGCTGTGGCGCGACGCGGACAAGGTGGTGCACGCCACCTCGGCCGTGCCGGACCTCGGCCCGCGCGCCCGGCTGTCCCGCCGCTTCGACCCCGAGGACGTCGCGCGCGTGAAGGAGTGGGCCGACCGCGACCTCATGGTGGGCGGACCGACCCTGGCGGCGCAGGCGTTCGGCGCCGGGCTCGTGGACGGGGTGCACCTGTTCGTGTTCCCGGTGGTCGTCGGCGGTGGGCAGCCTGCCCTGCCGCGTGGTCAGCGGCTCGACCTCACGCTCGTCGCCGAGCGCCGCTTCCCCTGCGGCGCCGTGCACCTGGCCTACCGCGTCCGCCGCTGAGGCGGCCGGCACACCGGCGCGAGGGGGCGTCAGAACGTGCCCGTGGCCTGCACTCCCTCGGCCTTGCGCGGCCGGTTGAGCAGGAGCTCGGGCAGGCGGTCGATCGGCAGGCCGTGGTGCAGCACCTGCACGACGGCGTCGGTGATCGGCATCTCGACCCCGACGCTCTGAGCGAGCTCGAGCACGGAGGCCGACGTCTTGACGCCCTCGGCGGTGCCGCCCGTGGCCGCGATGGCATCCTCGAGGGACTTGCCCCGGCCCATGTGCACGCCGAGCGTGTGGTTGCGTGACAGCGGCGAGACGCACGTCGCGACGAGGTCGCCCATGCCCGCGAGCCCGGCGAAGGTCTGGGCGTCGGCGCCGAGCGCGAGCCCGAGCCGCGTCATCTCCACGAGGCCGCGCGTGATCACGGTGGCCGTGGTGTTCGTGCCGTAGCCGGTGCCCTGCGCGATGCCGACAGCGACCGCGATGACGTTCTTGACCGCCCCGCAGAGCTCGACGCCCACGACATCGCTGTTGGTGTACGGCCGGAAGTAGGAGTTCGCGCACGCGTGGGCGACGAGGTCGGCGGTCGCGGCACTGCGCGAGGCGACCACCGTCGCCGTCGGCTGGTGGTCGGCGATCTCCCGCGCGAGGTTCGGGCCCGAGACGACGGCCACGCGCTCCTCGGGGAGCCGCAGCGCCTCCCTGATGACCTCGCTCATGCGCCGGTGCGAGGTGAGCTCGACGCCCTTGATGAGCGACGCCGCGACGGCGTCCGGCTCGAGCAGGTCCGCGAGCGGCGCGATGGCCGAGCGCGCCACCTGCGCCGGGATCGCGATCGCGACCACCTGCGCACCGGCGAGCGCCTCGGCGGCGTCGGTCGTCGCCCGCACGCCCTCGGGGAGGGTGACCCCGGGCAGGTAGGTGGTGTTGCGGCGCGCGGTGTTGATCTCGGCGCAGACGTTCTCGTCGATGCCCCACAGCGTGACCGGGCAGCCCGCGTCCGCGAGCACGCCGGCGAACGTGGTCCCCCAGGCGCCGGTGCCCAGGACGGCGGCGCGCGGGCGGGCGGCCTCGGGTGTGCTCACGGGCGGTCCTCTCCTCGTCGCCACACGAACCGCTCGGCGGGCGCCCGCTCGCCGCGGATCCCCTCGAGCAGCTCGGTGATCGCATCCATCACGCGCTCGGTCGCCTCACGCAGCGTGGCGGCGTCCTGCGGGCGGTCGTACAGGTCCGACAGGTCGACGGGAGGCCCGGCCACGACCGAGACAGGCTTGCGCGGGATCGGCTTGAGCAGCTTGCCGTAGCGGGCGAGCAGCCTGTGGGTCCCCCACTGGGCGATCGGGACCACCGGGGCGCGCGTCGCCAGGGCGAGCCGGGCGACGCCCGTCTTGCCGGCCATCGGCCACATGTCGGGCTCGCGCGTGAGCGTCCCCTCGGGGAAGACGACGACGCACTCCCCCGCCTCGACGGCCGCGACGGCACCACGCAGGGAGTCGGCCGCGCGGGCGGTGCCCCGGTGCACGGGGATCATGCCCGACGAGCGCAGGACCGCCCCGGCGCCCGGGATCCGGAAGAGCGACTCCTTGGCCAGGATCCGGCCGGCGAAGCCGTTGTCGTACAGGTAGTGCGCGGTCGTCACGGGGTCGACCATCGTCACGTGGTTGGCGGCGGCGATGAAGCCGGCGTCGCGCGGCATGTTCTCCACCCCGCTCCACCGCTGGCGCGTCATCGCGAAGAGCAGCGGCCGCAGGATGCGCGCGACGACGCGGTACGTACGGTTCGATCGCGGGGGCGGCGGCACGGGAGCCGATGCTACCCGTGGCCCTGCGCGTCGGGCGTCACCGCCCACCCGCGCGGGGCGGCCGGCGTCAGTCGCGGTCGAAGTCGGCGCCCAGCGCCGCGAGCTTGTCCGTGAAGTTCTCGTAGCCACGGTCGATGAGCCCGATGCCCGCGACGCGCGACGTGCCCTTGGCCGCGAGCGCCGCGATGAGGTGGGAGAAGCCGCCGCGCAGGTCCGGCACCTCGATGTCCGCCGCGACCAGCGGCGTCGGGCCCGAGATGACGGCCGAATGGTAGAAGTTCCGCTGCCCGAACCGGCACGGGTGGCCGCCGAGGCACTCGCGGTAGACCTGGATGGTCGCGCCCATCCCACGCAGGGCGTCGGTGAAGCCGAACCGGTTCTCGTAGACCGTCTCGTGCACGATCGACAGGCCGCTGGCCTGCGTGAGCGCGACGACGAGCGGCTGCTGCCAGTCGGTCATGAACCCGGGGTGCACGTCGGTCTCCAGGACGATCGAGCGCAGCTCGTGGCCCGGGTGGAAGAAGCGGATGCCCTCGTCGTGCACCTCGAACCCGCCGCCGACCTTGCGGAAGGTGTTGAGGAACGCCGTCATCTCCGGCTGGCGCGCGCCGAGGACGTCGATGTCACCTCCCGTCGCGAGCGCGGCCGACGCCCACGACGCGGCTTCGATGCGGTCGGGCAGGGAGGTGTGCCGGTAGCCCACGAGGCGCTCGACGCCCTCGATCCGGATGACGCGGTCGGTGTCGACCGAGATGATCGCGCCCATCTTCTGGAGCACGTTGATGAGGTCCATGATCTCGGGCTCGATCGCCGCCCCGGCCAGCTCGGTGATCCCGTCCGCGCGCACGGCGGTGAGCAGCAGCTGCTCGGTGGCCCCGACGCTGGGGTACGGCAGGGCGATCTTGGTCCCCTGCAGCCGGCGCGGCGCGGTGATGTGGATGCCGTTGTCGCGCTTGTCCACGACGGCGCCGAACTGACGCAGGATGTCGAGGTGGAAGTTGATCGGCCGGTCGCCGATCCGGCACCCGCCGAGGTCCGGGATGAACGCCTCGCCGAGCCGGTGCAGCAGCGGGCCGCAGAAGAGGATCGGGATCCGGCTGGAGCCCGCGTGCGCGTCGATGTCGGCGACGTGCGCGCTCTCCACCTCGGTGGGGTCCAGGCGCAGGACGCCGGCCGCGTCGTCGTGGTCCACGCGCGCGCCGTGCAGCTGGAGCAGGTCCCGCACGATCTCGACGTCGCGGATCCCCGGGACGTTGCGCAGCTCGCTCGGGCCCTCGCCGAGCAGCGAGGCGACCATCGCCTTCGAGACGAAGTTCTTGGCCCCCCGGACGGTGATGGAGCCCTTGAGGGGCGCGCCCCCGTGCACGTGCATGACGTCCGACATGCCCCCATCGTCGCCCACGTCCGGCCCCCGCGTCACACCGACGCCCCCGGCGGGCGTTTCTGCGGTCGCGGCCGTGTCGGAGCAGGGATCTAGCGTCGCCGGCATGAGGTTCGGGATGGTGGGCAGCTACGGCACGACGACGGAGCTCCTCGAGATCGCAGGGGCGGCGGAGGCGGCCGGATGGGACGGCTTCTTCACCTGGGACGCGATCAGCGTGGGCGACATGGCCACCTGGGACCCCTGGGCGCTGCTGGCGGCGGTGGCGGTGCGGACGGAGCGCATCAGGCTCGGTGCTCTCGTGTTCGCGCCCGCGCGTCGTCGGCCGTGGAAGCTCGCGCGCGAGGCCGTGACGGTCGACCACCTGTCCGGCGGCCGGCTCGTGCTCCCGGTCGGCCTGGGCGTTCTCGACGACGGCGGCTTCTCGCGGGTCAGCGGGGAGGTCACCTCCGCGCGCGAGCGTGCCGAGCGGCTGGACGAGCTGCTCACGATCTGCGACCTGGCGTGGCGCGGCGAGCGGTTCTCGTTCGCCGGGACGCACTACACGGTGGACGACCTGCTCATCCTGCCGACCCCCGTCCAGCGCCCGCGCGTGCCAGTGTGGCCCGTCGGCGGTTGGCCGAGCCCGCGGTCGATGGCGCGCGCGGCCCGCTGGGACGGGGTCGTGCTGCAGCGGACCGGCTCGGAGGAGCCGCTGACGCCGTCCGACGTCGCCGACGCCGTCGCCTGGGTGCGTGAGCACCGCGACGGCGACCTGACCGGGTACGACGTCGTCGTGCAGGACGTGCTGCCCGACGACCGCGGGGCGGCGCAGGACATGGCGGACGGCTACGCCGCCGTGGGCGCGACGTGGTTCATCGACTCGCGCTGGGACCCGTCGGTCACGCCGGCCGCGCTGCTCGACCTCGCGCGGCAGGGACCACCGGAAGCCTGAGCGGCTCCCCCGTCAGGACTGCGCGAGCGGCCGGCCGAGCTCGACCGGGACCCCGACGGGACGTGCGGCCTTGACCTCGACCTTGGGCAGGTGCTTGGCGGGCAGCGTCCGGGGCCGCCACGACGCGCGGTGCTCCTCGAACTCGGCGATGTCGCCCTCGTGCTGGAGCGTCAGCCCGATGTCGTCCAGGCCCTCCATGAGGCGCCAGCGCGTGTAGTCGTCCACGTGAAGGGCGACCGTCACGTCCGCGCAGCGGACCTGCTTGGTGACGAGGTCGACGGTCACCTCGGTGCCCGGCGTCGTCTCGAGGATCTTCCAGATCAGCTCGATGTCCTCCTGCGCGAGCTGCGCGGCCAGGAGGCCCTGCTTGCCCGAGTTCCCGCGGAAGATGTCCGCGAAGCGCGAGGACAGGACGGCCTTGAAGCCGTAGTCCTTGAGCGCCCAGACCGCGTGCTCGCGCGAGGAGCCGGTGCCGAAGTCGGGACCGGCCACGAGCACCGACCCGCTCGCGTACGCCGCCTGGTTCAGGACGAACGCGGGGTCGTTGCGCCAGGCCGAGAACAGCCCGTCCTCGAAGCCGGTGCGGGTGACCCGCTTGAGGTAGACCGCTGGGATGATCTGGTCGGTGTCGACGTTGCTGCGCCGCAGCGGGACGCCCACGCCGGTGTGCTGGGTGAACTTCTCCATGACGGGGCTCCTCAGGCGCTGACGGGGGCGGGCAGGGGCGAGCCGTCCGGGGCGTCGGCGATGCCGAGGTCGCCCACCGACGAGAGCGTGCCACGCACGGCCGTGGCCGCCGCGACCAGCGGGGAGACCAGGTGGGTGCGCCCACCCTTGCCCTGCCGGCCCTCGAAGTTGCGGTTGGACGTGGACGCGGCCCGCTCACCCGGGGCGAGCTGGTCGGGGTTCATGCCGAGGCACATCGAGCAGCCGGCGTTGCGCCACTCGGCCCCGAACTCGGTGAAGATCCGGTCGAGGCCCTCGGCCTCGGCCTGCAGCCGCACCCGCGCGGACGACGGCACGACGAGCACGCGCACGGTGTCGGCCTTGCGGCGCCCCTGGAAGACCTTCGCGACCTGGCGCAGGTCCTCGATGCGGCCGTTGGTGCACGACCCGATGAAGACGGTGTCGACGGCGATGTCCCGCAGCGGCGTGCCGGGGGTCAGGCCCATGTACTCCAGCGCGCGCTCGGCGGCGACGCGCTGGTTGTCGTCACCGATCTCGGCCGGGTCCGGCACGCTGCCCGACAGCGGGAGACCCTGGCCGGGGTTGGTGCCCCAGGTCACGAACGGCTCGATGTCCGCGGCGTCGAGCACGACCTCGGCGTCGAAGACCGCGTCGTCGTCCGTGCGCAGCGTGCGCCAGTACTCGACGGCGGCGTCCCAGTCGGCGCCCTCGGGGGCGTGCGGGCGGCCCTGGAGGTAGGCGAACGTGGTCTCGTCGGGGGCGATCATGCCCGCGCGTGCACCGGCCTCGATCGACATGTTGCAGATCGTCATCCGGGCCTCCATGGACAGGTTCCGGATGGCCTCGCCGCGGTACTCCAGGACGTAGCCCTGGCCGCCGCCGGTCCCGATCTTGGCGATGATCGCCAGGATGATGTCCTTGGCCGTCGCGCCGTGCGGGAGCGTCCCGTCGACCGTGATGGCCATCGTCCGGAACGGCTGCAGCGGCAGCGTCTGGGTGGCGAGCACGTGCTCGACCTCGCTGGTGCCGATGCCGAACGCCAGCGCGCCGAACGCGCCGTGCGTGGACGTGTGCGAGTCGCCGCAGACGACGGTCAGGCCGGGCATCGTCAGGCCGAGCTGCGGACCCACCTGGTGCACGATCCCCTGGTCGGCGTCGCCGAGGGAGTGCAGGCGGATGCCGAACTCCTCGGCGTTGCGCCGCAGCGTGTCGATCTGGGTGCGGCTCGTCGGGTCGGCGATCGGCAGGTCGATGTCGAGCGTCGGCGTGTTGTGGTCCTCGGTCGCGAGCGTGAGGTCCGGGCGGCGCACGCGGCGCCCCGTGAGCCGGAGGCCGTCGAACGCCTGGGGGCTCGTCACCTCGTGGACGAGGTGGAGGTCGATGTAGAGGAGGTCCGGCACACCGTCCGTGCCGCGGCGGACGACGTGCGCGTCCCACACCTTCTCGGCGAGCGTTCGCCCCATGTCCATGTCCTCCTGAAAGGCCGATGTAGGTCCTTGGTACTTGCGTCTCAGCCCGCGAGACGCCAATATCGGCACATGGACAACTCTAGCGGAGTCGGCGTACTGGACAAGGCCGCCGCGGTCCTCAGTGCTCTCGAGGCCGGCCCGGCAACCTTGGCGCAGCTCGTCGCCGCCACCCATCTTGCCCGACCGACCGCCCATCGCCTGGCGGTCGCGCTCGAGCACCATCGCCTCGTGGCACGCGACATGCAGGGCCGGTTCGTGCTCGGTCCCCGCCTGGCGGAGCTCAGCACGGCCGCCGGCGAGGACCGCCTGCTCGCGGCGGCCAACCCGGTGCTGGCGGCGCTGCGCGACCACTGCGGCGAGAGCGCGCAGCTCTACCGGCGCCAGGGCGACCAGCGCATCTGCGTCGCCGCGGCCGAGCGGCCGATGGGACTGCGCGACTCCATCCCGGTCGGCGCGACGCTCACGATGCACGCGGGCTCCGCGGCCCAGGTGCTCCTCGCCTGGGAGGAGCCGGACCGGCTGCACCGCGGCCTCCAGGGCGCGAAGTTCACCGCCACGATCCTGTCGGGCGTCCGTCGCCGCGGTTGGGCCCAGTCGGTCGCGGAGCGCGAGCCCGGTGTGGCGAGCGTCTCGGCGCCGGTGCGCGGGCCGTCGGGCCGCGTGGTCGCCGCCGTGTCGATCTC
>JAEZBT010000365.1 GCA_023426865.1 Actinomycetes bacterium | reverse complement strand
CGGACGTGCTGGACCGGCTGGTGCGGGCCCGCGCCGCCGCGCAGGTCGCGATGGCGGGCCGGGCACGGCGGCGCTGAGCCGGCCGGACACGGCGGCTCTGGGCCGCCCGGACGAAGGAGAGACCGAGAACGTGGGCGAGAGGCTGCACATCCCGGTGGCGCTGCGCTGGGCCGACCTGGACGCGTACGGGCACGTCAACAACGTCGCGGTGCTGACGCTGCTGGAGGAGGCGCGGATCGCGGCGTTCTGGCGGCATCCCGAGGTTGCGGAGCAGGCGCACCCCACAGCTGTGCTCGACGCCACCCCCGGTTCCGACACCGTCACCGTGGTCGCCCGCCAGGAGCTCGAGTACCTCGCGGCCATGCCGCACCTGCGCGAGCCGGTCGTCGTCGAGATGTGGTTGGGTCGGCTCGGCGGCGCCAGCATCGAGGTCTGCTACGAGATCACGGCGCACGTGGGCGGCCGGCGCACGGTGTACGTGCAGGCGATGACCACGATCGTCATGCTGGACGCCGCGACGGGTCGCCCGCGCAGGCTCACCGACACCGAGCGCGCGGCCTGGGAACCCTACGCCGGTACGCCCGTGGCCTGGCGGCGCCGGGAGGGCTGAGCGCGCTCGACCCGGTCGCCGCGGTCCCTGCGGTGGCCGGTCAGGTGAACCCGACCTACGGTCCAAGGACACCGGCGTGAGGGGGCGCGATGTCCGGGACAGGCAGCGACGGCCGCGAGGGCGCCGACGGGCGCGACGGCACGACGACGCGCGAGGAGTACGACACCGGCCGGGCGGTCCTGCTCGCCGTCGTCGCCGCCATCGGTGGCTTCCTCTTCGGGTTCGACACGGCGGTCATCAACGGCGCCGTCGAGGCGATCCGGGGCGACTTCGGCATCGGTGCCGGGCTGACGGGCTTCACCGTGTCCTCGGCGCTCCTCGGGTGCGCCGCGGGCGCGTGGGTGGCGGGGCAGCTCGCGGGCCGGTACGGCCGCGTGCGGGTGATGCTCCTCGCGTCGGCGTTCTTCACCATCAGCGCGGTGGGGTCGGGGCTCGCGCAGGGGCCGTGGGACCTGATCGTGTGGCGCGTCGTCGGCGGGGTGGCCGTGGGGGCGGCGTCGGTCATCGCGCCCGCGTACATCGCGGAGATCTCACCTGCGAGCATTCGCGGCCGGCTCGGCTCGCTCCAGCAGCTGGCGATCGTCACGGGCATCTTCGTGGCCCTGCTCAGCGACTACTTCATCGCCACGGCCGCCGGCGGCGCGGCCGAGGAGCTGTGGTTGGGGCTCGAGGCGTGGCGCTGGATGTTCCTCACCGAGATCGTCCCGGCGGTCGCGTACGGCGTGCTGGCGCTGCAGATCCCCGAGTCGCCGCGCTTCCTCGTCGCGCAGGGCGAGCACGCCAGGGCCCGGACGGTCCTGGCGCAGGTGCTCAAGACCGGGGTGGACGAGCGGCTCCGCGAGATCCGGCGGACCGTGGCGGCCGACGCGCGGAGCAGCGTGGCCGACCTGCGTGGCCCGTTCCTCGGGCTGCTGCCGATCGTCTGGGTCGGCATCGGGCTGTCGCTGTTCCAGCAGTTCGTCGGGATCAACGTGATCTTCTACTACTCGTCCTCGCTGTGGCAGCAGGTGGGCTTCAGCGAGGCGGACGCCCTGGTGCAGACGGTCATCACGTCGGTGACGAACATCGCCGTCACCGTGGTCGCGATCGCCATGATCGACCGGGTCGGTCGCCGACGCCTCCTGCTCGTCGGGTCGGCGGGCATGGCCGTGAGCCTGGCCGCGCTCGCGATCTCGTTCGCGACGGCGCCGCTGGTCGACGGTGAGCCGGTCCTGGAAGGGGCCGCCGGTCCCGTCGCCCTGGTCGCCGCGAACCTCTTCGTCGTGTTCTTCGGCGTCTCGTGGGGGCCCGCCGTCTGGGTGCTGCTGGGCGAGATGTTCAACAACCGGATCCGGGCGGCCGCCCTCGGCCTCGCCGCGGCCGCGCAGTGGGCGGGCAACTTCCTCATCTCGACGACGTTCCCCGCCCTCGCCGAGGTCGGTCTCGGCCTGGCCTACGGCCTCTACACGGCCTTCGCGGCGCTGTCGTTCTTCTTCGTCATGCGTTGGGTGCCGGAGACGCGCGGCCGCCAGCTGGAGGACATGGAGTAGCGCCCGTCGTGCCGGCCGCCGCCCGCTGGCCGGGTACCCGGGCCCGGGTCCGCAGCGTCAGGCGAGCAGCGCGACGAGCGCGCGCTCCGCCCCGGCCCGCGTGCGCCGTCGGCCGATGCTCTGCCCCCGCTCCCAGAGGTCGATGACCCGCGGGTCGATGTACGACGCGCGGCACACGGCGGGCGTGTTCCCGAGCTCCTCGGCGACCTCGCGCACCACCGTCGCGACGACGCGGCGTCGCGCGCGCTCGCTGCGCGGCACCTCCTGCTGGGCGAGCGCCGCGGCGGCGAGGACCGTCGCGTGCCACGTCCGGAAGTCCTTCGGCCGCGCCTCCGGGCCCAGGCGTTCCTTGACGTCCTCGAGGATGTCCGCGGTCGTCACGTCGTGCCACCCGCCGTCGCCGTTCCGCCACGCGAGCAGGTCCGGGTGGTCGTCGTCGCGCGCGACCAACGCGGTGACGACCGCCCGCACGTCGGCGTCGCGCACCTGGGCCTCGCGCCACTGCCCGGACTTGGCCGGGTAGGCGAACCAGACGCCGTCGTCGGCCACGCGCACGTGCTCGCGCCGGAGCGTGGCCAGCCCGAAGGAGCCGTTCTCCTTGGCGTAGGCCTCGCCGCCCGCGCGGAAGTACGCCTCGTCGAGCAGCCGGAAGGCCAGGGCGAGGACCTTGGCGCGGTCGAGGTCCGGCCGTGCGAGGTCGGCCGCGACGCGGCGTCGCGCGGCGGGCAGCCGCCGGGCGAGCCGCACCACGTGGTCGTGCTTGAGTCGGTCGCGTCGCGCACGCCACTGGGGGTGGTACAGGTACTGGCGGCGCCCGGCGTCGTCGGTGCCCATCGCCTGGATGTGGCCGTTGGCCGCCGGGCAGATCCACACGTCGCGCCACGCGGGCGGGATCCCCAGGTCACGGCAGCGCGCGATCTCCGCCGGGTCGGTGATCCGGTCCCCGTGCTCGTCGAGGTAGACCACCCCGCGGCCCGCCGCCCGCCGCGACCAGCCCGGGTCGCCGGTGCGGACGCGGCGCAGGCGGGGCATGGGCCCAGTGTGCGGTGGTCGTCCGCGGTCCGCGCGTCGGCGGCTCGCGGCACCTCAGGCCTCGTCGGGGACCCGGATCATGCCTTCCTGCGCGATGCTCGCCACGAGCGTCCCGTCCTGGCGGTACACCCGGGCCGACCCGAGGCCGCGACCGCCCGACGCGCTCGGCGCGTACTGCACGTACAGGAGCCACTCGTCGACGCAGGCGGGCCGGTGGAACCACATCGCGTGGTCCAGGCTCGCGATGGACAGCCCGCGCGTCGCCCAGCTGCGCCCGTGCCGGCGCAGCAGCGGCTCGAGCATCACCTGGTCGCACGCGTAGGCCATCAGGGCCCGGTGCAGCACCTCCGCCGCCGGACCGGTCCCCGGCACGACGCCGCGGGCGCGCATCCAGACCATCTGCCGCGAGGTCGACGTCGCGGCCGGGTCCAGGTAGATGGACTCCTCGACGTGCCGGATGTCGAAGGCGGCCGTCTGGGTCCAGAACGTGGCGACCGGGTGGCTCACGGCCCCGAGGACCTCGAGCGCGCTCGGCACCGACTCCGGCGGGGGCGTGGCCGCCGGCGGGCTGTCGGTGTGCTCGAGCCCTGGCTGCTCCTCCTGGAACGACGCCGTGAGCGTGAGGATGGGCTGCCCGTTCTGCATGGCGTGCACGCGCCGGGCGCTGAACGACCGGCCGTCCCGCAGCCGCTCGACGGTGAACGTGATGCCGCGGCCGGCGTCGCCGGCCCGCAGGAAGTAGCCGTGCACGGAGTGCGGCGGCCGCGCGTCGTCGACGGTGCGCGCGGCCGCGAGCAGCGACTGCGCCAGCACCTGGCCGCCGAACACCCGACCACCGGGCTGGGGCAGGCTGCGACCCCGGAACAGGTCGGTGTCGAGCTCCTCGATGTCGAGCACGTCGAGGACCGTGGCCAGCGGGTCGGGCGTCCTCGGGCCGACGTCGGCGTGCTGCGAGGTCATGCTCCTCCTTCGGGGGCGACGCGGTTGACCATGGCATGCGCGGCCCGCTCGAGGTAGTCCCACAGCACCGCGTGCTGGCGCGCCGGCAGGTCGAGGGACTCGACGGCGTCACGCATGTGGCGCAGCCAGCGGTCGCGGGCGTCGGCGTCGATCATGAAGGGCGCGTGGCGCATCCGCAGCCGGGGGTGGCCGCGCCGCTCGCTGTACGTGGTCGGCCCGCCCCAGTACTGCTCGAGGAACAGGCGCAGCCGTTCGGCGGCCGGCCCGAGGTCCTCCTCGGGGTACATCGGGCGCAGCACCTCGTCCCGCGCGACGCCCTCGTAGAAGCGCGCGACGAGCCGGGCGAACGTCTCCGCGCCACCGAACGCCTCGAAGGGCGTCTGCGGAGGGGGCGCCGATGCCGGGCCTGTCGGCTCCGCGGGCAGGGGCACAGGCGTCCTTCCTCGCTGGACAGGGGCTTCCGGCCGCCATTGTCCCTCACGTTAGGCTGACCGCAGGCGCCGCCGCCCTCCCCCGCAGGCGGCACCGGAGGAGGTCGTCGTGATGACCAAGGCCCAGGACGTGCTCGCGGCTCTCGGCGGGCCACGGAACATCGTCGAGCTCGAGCCGTGCATCACCCGGCTCCGGGTCGTGGTCACGGACCCGGCCGTCCTCGACGAGCAGGGGCTGCGCGACTGCGGCGCGTTCGGGGTCGTCCGGTCCGGGCGCGTCATCCAGGTGGTCGTCGGTCCGGAGGCGGACGCGCTCGCCGCCGACATCGACACCCTGCTCTGAGCCGGGAGGGGACCGGGTCCGGCGGGGCTGGCCCGGGACTCTGGCGGAGCGCGCGGGTCCGCTTCGCACCCCTTGGTGCCGATATCCGCTCGTGACCGCGAGACCAGGGCGCACGCTGATGGCGGCGGCTAGGGTGGACGCGACGCGCCGCCCGGGGGGCACGGCGGTCGAGGGGGGACGATGAGAAGCCGTGAGGCACGACTGACCACCGATGTCGTGGCGCCGCTCGCAGGGACGGTCGTGGCGCTGGCCGACGTGCCGGACCCGGTGTTCGCGGACGCCGTCGTGGGGCCGGGCGTGGCGATCGAGCCCGACCCTCCGGACGAGAGCGCGGGAGCCGTACGCGTCGTCGTGGTCGCGCCGGTCGCCGGCCGGATGCTCTCGGTGTACCCGCACGCGGTCGTCATCGCCGTCGACGCGGAGCGGGCCGTGCTCGTGCACCTCGGTGTCGACACGGAGGACCTCGTGTCGGCGTGCTTCGACGTGGCTGTCGTCGAGGGCCAGGAGGTGGTGGCCGGCCAGCCGCTGCTGGCGTGGTCCCCGCAGTGCGTGCGGCAGGCCGGGCGCTCGGCCGTCTGTCCCGTCGTGGCGCTCCAGGCCGAGGACGACGACCTCGTGGCCGCCGTCGCGCCGGGGGACCGGGTCCGGGAGGGTGAGCGACTGCTCGCCTGGCACTGACGCCTGGCCGACGCGCCTCGCCGGGCCCACGGCCGGTCCGGTCGGTCAGCCCTCGCGCTCGACGAAGACCTGCCGCGGCAGCGCCATCGCGATGCCCGCCTCGGCGAAGCGCTCCCGGATCCGGGCACGCAGCGCACGCTGCACGACCCACTGCTTCGCGGGCGCGACCTTGATCATCGCGCGCAGCATGACGGCCTCGGCACGGAGGTCCTCGAAGCCGGTGATCTCCGGCTCGGCGAGCACGAGCGGGCCGAGCTCGGGGTCGGCCCCGATCTGCGCAGCCGCCTCCCGCAGCACCTCCATCGCCCGGTCGACGTCCGCGTCCGGCGGCACCTCGATCTCGACACGGGCGCGCGACCAGCCCTGGGTCATGTTGCCGACGCGCAGGACCTCCCCGTTGCGCACGTACCAGAGCGTGCCGGACAGGTCGCGCACCTGGGTGACGCGCAGCCCGATCGCCTCGACGACGCCGGACGCCTCCCCGAGGTCCACGACGTCGCCCACGCCGTACTGGTCCTCGATGAGCATGAACAGGCCCGACAACCAGTCCTTGACGAGGGTCTGCGCGCCGAAGCCGAGCGCCACGCCGAGGACGCCTGCCGAGGCGAGCACCGGGCCCAGGTCCCAGTCGTTGATGTTGGCGATCGCCGTGATCACGACGATGCCGATGACCAGGGCCGACGTCGACCGGAGCACCGAGCCCATCGTCTCGGCGCGCTGCACGCGCCGGGCGACGGTGAGCAGGTCGGAGTCGGAGTCGAGTGCCGCCCGGACCGGCGTCTTGAGCAGGAGGCGCTTGGCCTGGTGCCGGACCTTCGCGCCGCCGGAGACCACCGACCGGACGGTGCGCGTGATCAGCCAGCGGCTGAGGCCGAGCAGCACCACGCCGGCGACGACCGCCACCAGGCTCTGCAGCGGTGCGCCGACGATCCAGTCGAACCACTCGCCGGCGGTCTCCTTCACCTCCTCGACGGTGGGCGCGTCGGGCGTGGGGGAGGGGGTCGCGAACCACGTCACCCCGGCAGGCTAGCCGCCACGCACGACCCGTGCGGCGACGTGGCGGACCGAGCCGCCTCTGGCAGGATCGAGGGGTGGCCGAGACCGCACTGCCTGAACCGTTGCTGGCCCTCGCGGACCGGTACGGCGTCGTGCCGGACTACTGGGGCTTCGACGGGTCCCATCGCTACGTGAGCGAGGAGACGCTCGTCGCTGTCCTCGCCGCGCTCGGCGTCGATGCCGGCTCGCCCGAGCGCGTCGACGTCGCCCTGGCCAACGCCGAGGACGAGGTGTGGCGGCGAATGGTGCCGCCCGTGCTCGTCGTGCGCGCGGGGGCGGGCGGCTCGGTCGCGGTGCACGTGGACGACGGCGCCCCCGTGGAGGGCTGGGTCGAGATCGACCCGGTCGAGGGCGGCGGTCGCCGCAACCTCGCGCACCTGGACGTGTACGTGCCGCCGCGGACCGTCGACGGTCGCGCCGTCGGCCGGGCGACCCTCGAGATCCCCGCGGACCTGCCGCTCGGCTGGCACACCCTCCTCGCCCAGAGCGACGGGACGGTGGCCCGGTGCACGCTCGTCGTGACGCCCGCGCGCCTCGAGCTGTCGCGGGGCCTGGACGAGCGCCGCGGGCTCGGGCTCATGGCGCAGCTGTACTCCGTGCGCTCCGCGCAGTCGTGGGGCATCGGCGACCTCGCGGACCTGCGCGACCTCGCGTGGCTGGCGGCGCGCCGCGCGTCCGCGGACTTCGTCCTCATCAACCCGCTGCACGCGGCCGAGCCCGTACCGCCGATGACGCCGTCGCCGTACCTGCCCGCGAGCCGGCGCTTCGTCAACCCGGTGTACCTGCGCGTCGAGGACATCCCCGAGACCGCGTACCTGCCGTCCGCCGAGCGCACGCTCGTCGAGTGGCAGGCGGACGAGGCCCGCCCGCTGAGCGCCGACGCCGGACCGATCGACCGCGACGCGGTCTGGGCGGCCAAGAAGGTCGCGCTCGAGGTCGTGTACGCGGCCGGGCGCTCCGCCGCGCGGCAGGCGCGGTTCGACGCGTTCCGCGCCGAGCAGGGCCCGGGGCTCGAGGACTTCGCGACGTGGTGCGCGCTCACCGAGCACTTCGCGGGCGAGGCGTGGCCGGCTGACTGCCACGACCGGGCCTCGGACGCCGTGCGGGAGCTGCGCACCGAGCTCGCGGACCGCATCACGTTCCACTGCTGGCTGCAGTGGGTGGCCGACGAGCAGCTCGCGGCGGCCCAGCGCGCGGCCCTCGACGGCGGGATGCGGCTGGGCATCATGCACGACCTCGCGGTCGGGGTGCACCCGGAGGGTGCGGACGCGTGGGCCATGTCGGACGTCTTCGCGCAGGGGGTGGCGGTCGGCGCCCCGCCCGACATGTACAACCAGCAGGGCCAGGACTGGTCGCAGCCGCCGTGGCGCCCGGATGCGCTGGCGCGCGCGGCCTACGGCCCCTACCGCGACATGCTGCGCACCGTCCTGCGGCACGCGGGCGCCATCCGGATCGACCACATCATCGGCCTGTTCCGGCTGTGGTGGATCCCGCAGGGCCACGGCGCGCAGGCCGGCGCGTACGTCCGCTACGACCACGAGGCGCTCATCGGCATCCTCTGCCTGGAGGCGCAGCGCGCGGGCGCCGTCGTCATCGGTGAGGACCTGGGGACCTTCGAGCCCTGGGTGCGCGACTACCTCGTCGACCGCGGGATCCTCGGCACCTCGGTGCTGTGGTTCGAGCGCGAGGGCGAGGACTTCCGTCCGCCCGAGCACTACCGCCGGCTCGCGCTGGCCACGGTGACGACGCACGACCTTCCGCCGACGGCCGGCTACCTCGCGGGCGAGCACGTCGAGCTCCGCGAGCGGCTGGGGCTGCTCACCGAGCCCGTCGAGAAGGTCAGGTCCGACGCCTGGGCCGAGCGGCGCCAGCTGCTCGACGTCCTGGGTCGGCGCGGCCTGGTGGGCGCGGACCCGTCCGAGCGCCAGGTGGTCGAGGCGATGCACCGCCTGCTGCTCGCGTCGCCGGCGGTCCTGGTCGGTGTCTCGCTGCCGGACGCTGTCGGCGAGCGCCGTGCGCAGAACCAGCCCGGGACGGACACCGAGTACCCGAACTGGAAGGTCCCGCTCGCGGACTCCGCGCAGCGGCTGATCACTCTGGACGAGCTGTTCTGGCACCCGCGCCTGCGGTCGCTGGTGGCGGCGCTGCGGCGCTGACCGGCGTGGCGGGGCCGCGGCGTCCATCGCGGTGGGTGTCGCCGCGCACCGCGACCAGGACGCCGAGCGCGGCGAGGCC
>JAEZBT010000279.1 GCA_023426865.1 Actinomycetes bacterium | reverse complement strand
GTCAGGAGGACGGGTCGCAGGCCGAGGGCCCGGAGCTCGTCGACCGCCGCGCGGGAGGTCGCCTTGAGCGGGTCGCGGAGCACGACGACGCCGCGCGCCCGCCCCGCCCACGCGACCATGACGGCCGTCGCGCCGGAGGACTCCGCCTCGTCGAAGGCCGTGTCGAGGTCCTCGGTGACAACGCCCTGGACGCGGAGCCAGGCCGGCCGCCCGACGTGGATGCGCCGCGCGAGCTCGACGCCGACGTGCGCCGGCCGGACGAGCCCCACGACGCCGCGCCCGGCGGCGTTCTCGAACTCGGTGACGTCGAGCTCGACGGCCGCGTCCCCCTCCGGCCCCGTGGCAGCAGCCGCGGCCCCCGCGCTGGCCTGGGCGATCGGGTGCTCCGAGCGGGCCTCGACCGCGCCGGCGTAGCGGAGCAGCTCGTCCGCGGCGAGGCCGCCCGCCGCGACGACGTCGACCACCCGCATGCGGCCTTCGGTGACCGTGCCGGTCTTGTCGAGCACCACGGTGTCGACGCGGCGCGTGGACTCGAGGATCTCCGGGCCCTTGATGAGGATGCCGAGCTGTGCGCCGCGGCCGGTGCCGACGAGCAGCGCCGTCGGCGTGGCCAGGCCCAGCGCGCACGGGCAGGCGATGATCAGCACCGCGACGCCGGCGGTGAACGCGGCCTGGAGCCCGCCGCCGGTGGCGACCCACACGCCGAACGTCGCGAGCGCGATGACGATGACGACCGGCACGAACACCGCCGAGATCCGGTCCGCGAGCCGCTGCACCGGCGCCTTGCCGGTCTGTGCCTGGGTGACCAGGCGACCGATCTGGGCGAGCATCGTCTCCTCGCCGACGCGCTCGGCGCGCACCACGAGGTACCCGGAGGTGTTCACGGTCGCCCCGGTCACCTGCGAGCCCGGCCCGACGTCGACCGGTACCGGCTCGCCGGTGAGCAGCGAGGTGTCCAGCGCGGACGTGCCCTCGAGCACGACGCCGTCGGTCGCCACCTTCTCCCCCGGCCGGACGGCGAACACGTCGCCCACGCGCAGGGACGCGACGGGGACGCGGCGCTCGGTGCGCCGACCGGCGTCGTCGGACTCCAGGAGCGCGACATCGGTCGCGCCCAGGGCGAGCAGGCTGCGCAGGGCATCCCCCGCGCGTCGGCGGGAGCGGTGCTCGGCGTAGCGCCCGGCGAGCAGGAAGGTCGTGACGACGGCCGCGACCTCGAAGTACAGCTCGGGCGTCTCCATGCCGGCCATCGCGGCGCGCGGGATGAGCGTCGGCTCCATCCGCATGCCGATCTCGCCCGCGCCGCCGAGCAGGACCGCCCACAGGGACCACGCGCTCGCGGCGATGACGCCGAGCGAGACGAGCGTGTCCATCGTCGACGAGCCGTGCCGGGCCGCGCGCGCCGCCGCCCGGTGGAACGGCCAGGCCGCCCAGGTGACGACGGGCAGTGCGAGGGCGGTCACGATCCACTGCCACGCGTCGAACTGGAGCGCGGGGATCATCGAGAGGAGCAGCACGGGGACGGTGAGGACGGCCGCGCCGATGAGGCGTCGCCGCAGGTCGGCGCCACGGTCGGGGACCGGGGCGGACGTGTCCTCGCCCTCGACCATGTCGTGGCCCGGCGCCATCGAGTGCCCGGAGAGCGCGTGCTCGACGTCGTCGTGGCCGGTGTGGTCGGTGCCGTGTGCGCCGTCGTGCGCGCCGTCGTGTGCGCCGTCGTGCCCAGCAGCCTTAGCCGCCCGCGAGTCGCGCATGACCGTCGCGCCGTAGCCGGCCGACTCGACGGCCTTGATGATCTGGGAGGCGTCGACGTCGTCGGTCAGCTCCACCCGCGCGGTCTCCGTCGCGAGGTTCACCAGCGCGGACGCCCCCGGCACCTTGTTGATCTTCTTCTCGACGCGGGCGACGCACGACGCGCACGTCATGCCGCTCACGGCGAGGTCGAGGGTGCCGACGACGGCGGTCGCGTCGGGGATCCCGGTGGAGGTCGTGGTCGGGCTCGTGGCCTGGGTGCGGGTGGTCTGGTCGGTCATGTCGTCACGTCCAATGCGCTGTCGGGTGCGCTGGTGGATCAGCTGTGCGGCGGCCCCGGGTGGGGCGCCGGGTCAGATGAGGGAGCGCGGCGGGGCGATCGTGTAGCCCGCCTCGTCGATCGCCGCGGCGAGGGCCTCGTCGGAGACGGGCTCGGCGGCGGTGATGGTCACGGTCGAGGTGCCGCCGTTGACGAGCTCGACGGCGACGTCGGTGACGCCGGGGATGGCCGACACCTCGTCGGTGACGGCCTTGACGCAATGGCCGCAGGTCATGCCCTGGACGGCGACGGTCTGGGTGCTCATGGTGTCTCCTTCGATCGGTGCCCGGTCGGGCGGGGTGCGGCGGTTCGGGTGCGCGGTGGTTCGGGTGCGCGGTGGTTCGGGTGCGGGCTGGTCTAGCTGCGGACGAGGCGCGCGATGGCGTCGGCGGCCTCGCGGACCTTGGCCTGGCCGCCGTCGTCGGACTCGCGGGCCGCGTGCACGACGCAGTGGCCGAGGTGGTCCTCCATCAGGCCCAGACTCACGGCCTGCAGCGCCTTCGTGACCGCGGAGACCTGGGTGAGGATGTCGATGCAGTACTCGTCCTCGTCCACCATGCGCGCGATGCCGCGGACCTGCCCCTCGATGCGCCGCAGGCGCTTGAGGTAGTCGTCCTTGCTGCCGCTGTAGCCGGCCATGTCGTCTCCCCGTCCGGTGTCTGCGAGAGGAACACCATACCCCCGTAGGGTATTTCCGCAAGGGACTTCGGTCCTTCTTCCCCGGCGACGGGGGCGAGGGGGTCGTGTAAAACCCGTGATGGGAGGGTCAGGTCCTGTGTGCGTGCAGGCCGTCGAGCACCTGGTCGGCCACGGCGGAGGCGAACGCCGTCAGGTCGCTGCCGTCGCCCCGGCGCCAGCGCCCCAGGACCGCGAGCAGGGCCGCGCCGGTGATCGCGTCGAAGTGGACGCAGCCGCGTCCCCAGCCGGCTCCTGGCCGCCGGCGTCCTCCTCGATCTCCTGCGGCTGATCGAGACGCGCGGTCGGCGGAGCGGCGAGCCGCGCGGCTGGTCGAGGTGGACGGCGACCTGCGGGTGGCGGTCCTGCGGCGGTACCGGCGCGCCTTTCGGGCGATCGGGTACGTCCGGACCGCGTTCGCCGACACTCCGCTCGCCCGGGGCTCGCGGCGGCGCAGGAGGCGGAGCGTGTCTCGGCGTCGGACGATGATGCGATGGTGACGGACCGGGACGCGACCGCGACGGGGGGAGCTGCGGCGGAGGCGCTGCCAGCGCTCGCGGCCCGCGAGATCGAGACGCGCGAGCGCTTCGAGGCGCTGGAGGCCCAGCTGCGCGGCGTGGTGGAAGCGGCCGCCGGGTCCAACGCCGATGACGAGCACGATCCGGAAGGCGCCACGCTCGCCTTCGAGCGGCAGCAGCTGGTTGCGCTGCTGCGACAGGCGGAGGCGGAGCTCGCGGAGCTCGGCGCCGCGCGGGAGCGGGTGAACGCCGGCACCTTCGGGAGGTGCGAGGCCTGCGGCGGCGAGATCGGTGCGGGGCGGCTGGCGGCACGCCCGACGGCGCGGACGTGCATCGCGTGCGCCGCGAGCGGCCGCGGAGGGTAGTCGGCCGGGGCGCGGGCGGTCGGTGTCGGGTAGCTGGGTGGATGCACCTCGGAAGGGTGGGTGCCGCGTCCACGGTCGCGGTGATTGGCCCCCTTCGCCTGTGGATGGACCGGTCCGACCGGGGCCTGTGGAAGCATTTGCGCAGGTCAGAGGCTTGCTCGGGGGAGTCGACACCGCTACGATCGAACGCGTGTACCAATCCGCTTCGCCGCCCGACGGTCGGCCCGCTGCGCTTGCGCGCCTCGACGCCCTCGTCGCGTCCGCGGCCGAGCTCGCGGCCGACGTCGTCGGCTGCGAGGCGTGGGGCGGGGGCGACCGGCGTCGGGCGCTGACGAGGCTGGACCGGCTCGCGGGCGCGCTGGTGACGGTCCGGGCCACGCTGGTGACGGCGGAGCGAAGCGCGCAGACTTCCGTCGGGCTGGGGGACCGTGACTTCGTCGCTGCCCGCGCGCGTGCGCCGCGCGCGGGGCGGGGTGGGGCACGCCGCGCGGTCCGGCAGGCCGCGACCCT
>JAEZBT010000242.1 GCA_023426865.1 Actinomycetes bacterium | reverse complement strand
GTTCGCAGCGCCGTGCGCGGCCAGGGCCGCCGGGGTGGAGGCGCGCCCGGGCGGGGCGAGGAGGCGGACGTCGTCCACGGCAGCGACGACGTCCTCGAGCTCGAACTGCGAGGCCTGCCACACCTGGTGCGACGCCGCCCGCGAGGAGAGGACGACCGTGCGCGCGTGGGCCATCGTGCCTCCGTCCGACGCCGGGGAGGGGGTCTCTTCTCGTAACGCCCATAGCGTACTCTCGGTCATGACCGTGACAAACGCGACAGCCGTCGCCCGCCGGGACCGGAGCCGACACGTGCCACGCCTGCCCGACGACCGTCCCCGCGCCTCGCTGCGCGCCACGGTGCGCCAGGGCCTGCGCGGGCGGTACGGCATCTGGCCGCTGCACGAGGCCCGCAACAAGCTGCTCGACTGGCCCGGGGCGATCCGCCTGCGCGCGTTCGAGGACGCCGAGGTCCGCCGCCTCTCCGCCGCGACCGACGCCCGCATCCCGCCCGCGACCGTGACGACGGTCATCCCCACCTACCGGCGCCCCGAGGCCCTCGTCGCCGCCGTCGCCAGCGCGCTGGCGCAGGACGTGGCCGAGCACACGGTCGTCGTGGTCGACGACGGCGGCGGCCTGCCCGACCTGCCGGACGACCCGCGCCTCGTGGCCGTGTCCCTGCGTCGGAACACCGGCTCGGTCGCCATCGTGCGCAACGTCGGCCTGCGCCTGGCCCGGTCGCCGTACGTCGCCTTCCTCGACGACGACAACACCTGGCGCACCGACCACCTGCGCGTCGGCCTCGCCGCGCTGGCCGACGGCGCCGACCTCGCCTACACCGCCGTGCGCCGGCTGCGCCCCGACGGCACGACACTCGACGTGCTCTCCACGCCGTTCGACCGCACCGCGCTGCGCGAGGACAGCTACGTCGACACGAACGCGATCGTGGTCCGGCTCGACCGGGACGTGCGGTTCAGCCGCCTGCCCCGCCCACGCGGGCGCTTCCCGCGCGAGGACTGGGAGCTCGCGTGGCGCCTCAGCCGGTCCCGCCACGTCGTGCACGTCCCCGAGCCGACCGTGGCGTACACGGTGAACCCGGAGAGCTACTACACGCGCTGGCAGCCGCACGACACGGCCACCGGTGAGGAGTCGAGCCGCGCGTGAGCACCCAGGCAACGCTCCGGGTGGCGGAACCGGACCTGATGCGTAGTCTCGAAGACCTCATCTCCTCCACGCCAGGGGGCGCCGTGCGGGGCGACGACGGTTCCCGCACGCCCTCCCGGCCCGTCGACGAGGTAGGTCCCTCCATGACCGCAACGACCCTGCTCCGACCCGTGCGCCGTGCCGTGCGCGGCCGGTTCGGCGTCTGGCCCGTGTACGAGTCGTTCAACAAGGTCGTCCGCTCCCCCGGCGCCCTGCGCGCGCTGGTCACCGAGCGGCGCGAGGCCAGCCGGCTGCGGCGCGAGCTCGGTGTCCGCCAGGCGGAGGTCGTCACGGTGGTACCGACCTACCGGCGGCCCGACTCGCTCGCCCGGGCGGTGGCCAGCGCACTGGCCCAGGACGTCCCCGGCCACGTCGTCGTGGTGGTCGACGACGGCGCGGGCACCCCCGCCCTGCCCGCCGACGACCGGGTGGTCGTCGCGTCGCTGTCCCGGCACACCGGGCACTCCGGGCTCGTGCGCAACGTCGGCCTCGCGCTGGTGGACTCGACGTACGCCTCGTTCCTCGACGACGACAACACCTGGCGGCCGCACCACCTGCGCACCGCGCTGGCCGCGCTGGACGATGCGGACGCCGACGTCGTCTACACGGCGGTCGAGCGCCTGCTGCCCGACGGGCGGCTCATGGACGTGCTCTCCCAGCCGTTCGACCGCCGGCTCATGCGCGACAAGGCGTTCGTCGACACCAACGCCATCGTGGCGCGCCGCGACCGCGGGGTGCGGTTCAGCCGCATCCGGCGCCGCAAGGGCGTGCGCCCGCCGGTGGACTGGGAGTTCGTCTGGCGGCTCAGCCGGCACCACCGCACGGTGCACGTGCCCACCCGGACCGTCCGCTACGCCGTCAACCCGGGCAGCTACTTCACGTCCTGGGACGTCCCCACGCAGCGGTCCGGAGCCGAGGCTCGCGCGCCCCAGCCCAGCCCGGGGCGCGGATGACGATGCCCGCACGCCACCGCGCGGACCCCGACCCCGACGCGCGGACCGAGACCACGAGCGACGCGTTCACCCCCGACGCCTCGGGGCTCGTGAGCGCGCAGGGCCTCGCCTCGGCGACGCGGTGGATGGTCGCCGGCCGGCTCGTCACGCAGGGCTCGCGGTTCCTCGTCTCCGTCATCCTCGCGCGGCTCCTGTCGCCCGAGGCGTTCGGCGTGGTGGCCGTCGCCATGACGACGATCGTGGCGCTGGAGATCGTCAAGGACCTGGGCACGGGGGCCGCGCTCATCCAGCGGCCCGCGGTGGACCAGCGCCTGCTCAGCAGCGTGTTCTTCCTCAACATCGTGGCCGGGTTCGTGGCGGCGGGGCTCATGGCCTTCGGCGCGCCGGTCATCGCCGGCTTCTTCGACACCCCCGACGCGACGCAGGTCGTGCGCGCGTTCGCGCTGGTCCTGGCCGTGGGCGGGCTCACGCAGGTGCACCACGCGCTGCTGCGCCGCCGCATGCGGTTCGGCGGGGTGGCCGCCGTCGAGATGGTCGCAGCGCTCACGAATGGCGTCGTGAGCATCGTCCTGGCGCTCCTGGGCCTCGGCGTCTGGTCGATGGTCTGGGGCAACCTCGCCGGCGTCGTCGTCGGCTCCGTGGTGGCCTGGGTGGCGTCGGGCTGGAAGCCGTCCGCCCAGTTCCGCGTCGCCGACCTGCGCGCCATCGCCGGCTTCTCGCTGCACACGGCCGCCTACAACGTGACGACGTTCGCGCTCGAGAATACCGACAAGATCCTCGTCGGCCGGCTGCTGGGGACCGCTCCGCTGGGCATCTACACGCTGGCCCAGCGGACCATCAGCTACCCGCTCGAGTCGATCTCGCGGGTGCTCATGCAGGTGCTGTTCCCGGCGTTCGCGCGGGCCCAGGACGACAACGAGGTGCTCCGCAAGGGGTACTCGCGCGCGGCCGGCGCCGTCGCGTTCGTGACGCTGCCCGTGATGGTCGGCGTCGCCGTGACCGCCGACCCGCTCGTCCGGGCCGTGCTGGGGCCGCGCTGGACCGATCTCATCCCGCTGCTGTGGTTCATGGCACCCGCGGGCGCCCTCGGCGCGCTGCTGAGCTGCGTGAACACCCTCTACAGCGCCAAGGGCCGCGCCGACTGGATGTTCCGCTGGGGCCTGGCGAGCGGCGCCGTCATGCTCACGGCGTTCGCGATCGGGCTGCAGTGGGACCTGCTGGGCCTCGCCGTCGCGTACCTCGCCGTGATGGTGGTGCAGGTGCCCGTGGGCTACGCCATCGTGCTGCGGCTCATCGACATGCCGCTGCTGGCCATGGGGCGCGTCCTGGCCCCGTACGTCGCGATGACGGCCGCGATGGCCGTCGGCGCGTGGCTCACCGTGCGGCTGCTCGCCTCGACGGGCGCCACGTCGTGGGCCCAGCTCGGGGCGGCCGTCGGTGTCGGGATCGTCGTGTACGGCGGCCTGGCGCTGTGGCTGCGCCCGCCGGCCCTGCGCGACGTCCGC
This sequence comes from Actinomycetes bacterium, assembly GCA_023426865.1. Classification (GTDB taxonomy): domain Bacteria; phylum Actinomycetota; class Actinomycetes; order Actinomycetales; family Cellulomonadaceae; genus Actinotalea. The sequence goes on along the minus strand of JAEZBT010000242.1, from coordinate 1,492 downwards.
ACCCTGGCGACCAGCCGCGGCTGATCCCTCTCAGCCCCGCACGGTGCGGAGGCGGCTCGGGGCCTTTCCCGCCAGGCGTGCGAAGACCCCGACGTACGGGCCCTCCTGGGCGCTCCAGCGCAGCGAGTCCTCGACCCGCTTGCGGCCGACTGCGCCCATCCGGCCGCGCCGCCCGGGGTCGTCGAGGAGCTCGACGATGGCGCGGGCGAGCGCGGCGTCGTCGTCGGCGCTGCCCGTGGTCGGGACGGTCACCGCGGCCTCGCCGGCCGAGCGGGCGTTCTCCGTGAGGTCGAACCCGACGACCGGCAGCTCGTAGGCCATGTACTCGAGCGTCTTGTTCATCGTCGACTTGTCGTTGAACGGGTTCTTGGGGTCCGGGGTGACGCCGAGGTCCGCCGTCGACAGCCAGCGACCGATCTCCACCGGCCCGACCTTGCCGGTGAACGTGACGTACTCGTCCAGGCCCTGCCGCCTCGCCTGGGCCCGCAGGTCCTCCAGGCAGTCCCCGAAGCCCATGAGGCCCACGTGCACGTCGGTGCGCCCCATGACGTGCACCAGGTGGTCGACGGCGTTCAGGAGCCGGTCCACGCCGTCCTGCGGGCCCATGATGCCCAGGTAGCAGATGAGGTGCTCGCGCCCGCGCCGCAGCGACGGGTCCGGCTCCCCGCGACGCATCCGGTCCGGGTCGGGGGCGCTGCGCACGATCGTCGTGTGCGCCAGAGGCACGCGGCCGCGCGTCGTCGCGACCTCGCGGTAGGACTCGTTGGTCGTGATGACGTGGTCGGCGGTCGCGAAGGTCGCGCGCTCGAGCGCGAGCAGGCCCCGGTGCAGCAGGCCGCGCCGCCCGAACCGGGCCTCGTAGACCTCCGGGTTGAGGTCGTGGTGGTCGAAGACGAACCGCTTGCGGGCGAGCAGCCGCCACAGGCGGCCCAGCAGCCAGTACGTGTCCGGCGGGTTGCACGCCTGGAGCACGTCGAAGCCCTCGTGCCGCGCCACGTGGAACGACAGCCCCGCGGTCCGCAGCCAGGAGTAGGCGAACTCCACGAGGTAGCCGGCCACGCCCGACCGCGCCGCGGCCGGGCGGTAGGTGTGGATCCGCACGCCGTCGAGCGTCCGGTGGGCGGGCTGCCCCTCGTCGCGGGGGCAGATGACCGACACCTGGTGGCCCGCCGCGACCAGCGCCTGGCACTCGAGCCACACGCGCCGGTCCAGCGGCACCGACAGGTTCTGGACGACGATGAGCACGCGGGGCAGGTGTCTCGCCACGGGTGGGCCTCCTGGGGACGGGGCGCCGGTGGGCGCCGGTCGGTCCTTGCGAGCGCCGGTCGGCGCCTCGGGCAGGTCGGTCGCGGGCAGTCGGTCGCGGACGGTCAGTCGCGCGCGGGCACGACGAGCGAGCGGTCGAGGTCGGCCAGGCGCGGCGCTCCGGCCAGGGCCATCGCGTGCGCCAGGTCGTCGCGCAGCGCGGCGAGAGCCTCGTGCACACCGGCCT
>JAEZBT010000177.1 GCA_023426865.1 Actinomycetes bacterium | reverse complement strand
GCGACGATGACGGTCGCCCTGCGCGATGCCGCAGCTCGGGCGGTCGCCGAGCACGGTGTGGCCATCCGTGATCGCTCCGAGGACAGCCCGTTGCTGTGGCGGCCCGCGGCCAGCTTCGACGTCGTACCGCTGGTGCGAGCCCTGGACGGCGCCGTGGTGACCGCGCGTCGTGCCGCGATCGAGGCCACCACCGACGTGCCGGCCCCGGGAGCGGAGCGGGTCCTGCGCGCGTCCACGGCCCAGCTGCGCCACGCGCTCGCGCGCCGCCAGATCGAGCTCCGCCCCGATGCCCCGACCACTGCGCCGCTGACGGCTCACTTCCAACCGGTGAGCCAGGCTCGTGCCGCCAGGGGAGCATAGGAATGTCCGCTCCCGTCGACGACGACCCCGTCGACGTGGACGCGCTCGTCGACCAGGTCCTCGGCGGTCGTCCAAGACCGGTCGTCTGGCAGTACCTGGACGCTCCCGCCGCCGCGACGGCGTGGGCCGAGCTCGACACGTGGGTGCGGTGGCTCGCCAGCCGCTACAGCCTTGACCACCGCGACGTCCCGCCGTGCTGGTTCGCGCACGGCCACCTGGTCGAGGAACTCTCCGCCCTTCGGACGGCGCACCGCGCATCGTTCGACCCGGCGGCGTCGCCCATGGGCCCAGTCGAGTGGCATCAGACGTTGGCGGCCGCGCGGGTACGGCTACAGCTCTGGTGCGGACGGACCGGCTGCCGGCCCGGTGAGCATCGTCCCGACGCCCCGCCGGCATGGGCGACGGATCCGATGACCACGGGCTACGGGGACCACTTCGTCGCCCACCTCGAGGCGGATCTCTCGGCACGAGACGAGTGACGCCGGACCCATGCGGTGCGCGCGGTCGGGGCTCCCTGGATCGACCCGCCGACGCGAGGAGGCACACCGTGAACGACGCGGCCACGACACCGGCCCCAACGCTGCGCGACCGCGCGCTGGCCTACGCGGCCGCCGGGATCGCCGTCTTCCCGTGTGTGCCCGGCGGCAAGACGCCGTTGACGGCGAACGGCTTCCACGACGCGACGGCCGACACCGACCGCATCCGCCGGTGGTGGTCGGTGCGACCGTCGGCGAACATCGCGACCCCGACGGGGGCTCCTGGCTTCGACGTGCTCGACGTCGACGTGCGTGCCGACGGCAACGGCTGGCACGCGTTCCACCGCGCCCAGGCCGCCGGGCTGGTCGACGGCTGGGTCCGGGCCGTCCTGACGCCGTCGGGCGGTCTGCACCTGCACTACCCCGGCACTGACCAGCGCAACGGCAGCCTGCGCGGGCTGCACGTCGACTTCCGGGCGGCCGGCGGGTACGTCCTGCTGCCACCGTCGTTCGGCCAGACGAAGCACTACTCCCGCGACTACCAGGTGATCGCCACGCGGCCGGGGCCCGGCCGCCCGCTGGACTGGAGCGCCGTCGTCGATCTCCTCACTCCGGTCGCGGCGCGAGGCGGCGTCGGCCAGGGCGTGGTCCGCCAGCGCGAGGGCGTGGACCCGACGCCGGCACTCGCCGCGCACGTGGCGCGCCAGCCCGAGGGCAACCGCGACAACGCCCTGTTCTGGGCTGCCTGTCGGGCGGCCGAGGCCGGCGTGCAGGACTTCGAGCCGCTCGTGACGGCCGCCGTCAGCGCCGGTCTCACCGAGCGCGAGGCGGCGCACACCGTACTCAGCGCTCAGCGCACGGTCGGTGACGCCGCCGCCCGACCGGCGATGGAGGTTCGCCCCGTACCCGCCGCCCCCGCCCGGCCCTGAGGAGACCGTCATGCCGCGCTCGCGCACCAGTGCTGCCGCGACGACGTCGCGCGCGAGGGTCGCCGACGTCGCCCCACCGACCATCGAGCGGCTGTGGACCATCGGGGAGGTCTCCGCCTTCCTGGGCATCCCGATCGCGACGCTCCACCAGTGGCGGTATCTCGGTACCGGTCCTGACGCGTACCGCGTCGGCAAGCACCTGCGCTACAGCCCGGTCGCCGTGCAGGCGTGGCTGGAGAGCGAGTGCCGGCGTGAGGTGAGTGTCTGACCGTGGCCGGGAACGTCAAGAAGCGGCCGGACGGGATGTGGCGCGCCCGGTACCGCGACGCGACCGGTAAGGAGCGCGCCCGCCACTTCGCGCGCAAGGCTGACGCGGAACGATGGCTCGCCGCTCAGGAGACCTCGCTCGCACGGGGTGACTGGGTCGACCCCGCGAAGGCCCGCGTCACCGTCGCGGAGTGGTCACAGGTCTGGCTGGCGACGAAGGCTCACCTGCGACCCCGAACCCGGGAGAAGTACGAGAGCGCCCTGCGCGTGTGGGTTCTCCCGAGGTGGGGCCGCGTCGCGCTCGCCGACGTCACGCACGCCGACCTCGTGCGGTGGGTCTCGGAGATCCAGGTCGATCGCAGCCCGGCGCACACGCGGCACACGCTCATCGTGATGTCGCAGATGCTCAAGCTCGCGGTGCGGGACGGGCGCCTCTCCAGGAACGTGGCGGACGGCGTCGCAAAGCCGCGGCTGACGCGGCCGGTGCAGCGGTTCTTGAGCAACGAGGAGGTCGCCCGACTCGCGGCGGAGCTGCCCGAACCGTACGACCTGCTGGTTGTGCTGCTGGCCTTCACTGGCCTTCGCTTCGGTGAGGCCGCCGGGCTCCAGGTGGGCGACGTCGACCTCGAGCGCGGTCGCGTCTCCGTCAACTGGAGCATCAGCGAGCTGTCGCGCGGCGGACTCCACCGCGACGCCCCCAAGACCTACCGGCGGCGAGCCGTCCCGATCCCGGCCATCCTCGTCGCCCGCCTGCGTGCCTACGTGACGGGCAAGCCCGCCGACGCGCCGCTGTTCACGGCGAGCAAGGGTGGCACGCTGAGGAACTCCAACTTCCGGCACTACTTCTTCGACCCCGCCGTGGAGCGCGCCGGCCTCGCGCCCCTGACGCCCCACAACCTGCGGGACACCGCCGCGAGCCTCGCCGTCGCGTCCGGGGCGAACGTGAAAGCGGTCCAGCGGATGCTCGGACACGCGTCAGCGTCGATGACGCTGGACGTCTACTCGGGGCTGTTCGACGCCGAGCTTGACGACGTGGCGGAGCGGATGAATGCGGCAGCGACCGAGGCGTTGGGTGCCTGGGGCGCCGGCGGCGAAAGCGCCACGGAGGTGGATGCCGGATGAGCCCGCCGAAGCGAGGGGACGCCCCGAAGGCCAAGCCGACGCCCGTGCGCGTGACCTCGGTGAGCACCGAACGGACGCGCCGACGGGTGCGCGAGGTCGAGCAGCCGATCATCAACATCACGCTGCAGCCGGACGAACGCCGAGTGTTCAGCGTCGTGGAGGCGGCCGCGATCCTGGGCATCAGCCGCAGCAAGCTCTACCAGTTCATCGCCGCCGGCGAGATCCGCTCGATCCGCATCGGCCGTCTGCGCAAGATCCCGGTCGCTGCGATCGACGAGTTCATCGCCTCGCGCGAGTCTCCACACCCTCGCCCGGGTGGTTGACGGGTCGGCGAGGCTCAGACGGTCATCCTCCTCCGGGTCAGCAGGCGCGGTCACCTACCGTGGCCGCAAGTCCGCGACCACCCTCTGTATGAGTTCCTCGGCCGTGTCACCACGCAGGTTGTTGCAGTTCAAGACGATGTCCGACGACAGATCCTCGTAGTTCAAGACCAGCGACGCGCCCCATGGCACCGCGAGGACGTCGAAGAGTGACCCGCCCGACCCTGAGGCGCTGTCGGGAAGCTCCAGGCGAACCGACCTCAGTGAGGAGCGCCGCGCCACCGACACCCCAGTCGGACCGTCTGGGTGCCGCGGTCCGAACGGAACCCACGCACGCTCGAGCTCGGCTCGAACTACCAGGGACGCCGTCAGTATGACGATCGTTCCGCTCACCGACTCCCCGGCGGGGGCGTCGCGCTCGAGGCTCGCGGCGACGAGCTCGACCTTCTCGTCCCCCAGCGCCCAAACAAGCGCCCCAAGAGTCGCGCCCGTTGGGCGGTATGCCAGACCGTTCGCCCGCTCGATGGGCTGAGCGACTGCGGCGGCGCGTGTCTTCAGTTCTGCTGGTTCCACGGTTGCGCTCCGTTCTGATCTTGCTCTCGAACGAACCGTCCCACGCTCTCCCGACATGAACGCCCCCCACTGTCTGCCGGCCGAACCCCGTCGACCCGTCCGGGCTCCTCGATCGTGCGCTTGTCATCCAAAGCCGCCTGCGATGTCGGGCTGCGATGCGATCATGACGAGGAGCGACGCCTGAGTGAGCGGGGGATGCGGTGACCGACCCGATGGAGCTGATGCTGGCCGACCTTCGGGAGAAGTACGAGGCCCTGCCGACTGCGCGGAGCTTTGCCCGCTTGTACGACGACCCCGAGTGGGGCCACATGTTCGCAGTTCTCCACAAGCGGCTGAACGACCACTTCACTGCTATCAATGGCCGCGCGAAGTCCACGCATCACTACTGGGCAGACAACAGCCGGGACTTGCTGACGCTCATAGACGACATCGAGGCCGAACTTCACCTTCTGAATCGTTCCGGCCGTGAGGTCGAGTTGATCGGCCCGTATGAAGACGCGCTGGAACGGTGCCGGCCCTGGCTATCGCCGAGCGGCGGAAGTCACGTGCCGGACGACTTCGATCCAATTCGAGTCGTCACCTACGACCCGGTCTTCGTTTACGCAGCGTCCAACATCAGGCTTGAGAAGCAGCCGAAGCCGGTGCCACTCAAGATGGTGGGGAGCGGTTCCTATGCCCACGTGTACTCATACCTTGATCCCGACTACGGCATCCAGTTCGCGGTGAAGCGAGCGAAGAGGGGTCTTGGTGGGCGGGACCTTGAGCGGTTCAAGCAGGAGTATGAGGTCCTTAAGGGCTTGAGCTACCCGTACGTGGTGGAGGTCTACAGGTACGACGCGACGCTCAATGAGTACCGGATGGAGTACTGCGACACGACGCTGCGTGAGTACGTCAGCCGGAAAAACTCGACTCTGTCCTTCGCCGCTCGGAAGCGCATCGCCCTGCAGTTCCTGTACGGCATCAACTTCCTACATCACCAGGGCCTCCTGCACCGCGACATCAGCCTTCAGAACGTGCTTCTGAAGGTGTTCGACGCTGGCGCCGTGCTGGTTAAGCTCTCGGACTTCGGTCTCGTGAAGGATCAGTCGAAAGAGTTCACGCGGACGCAGACCGAGATGAAGGGTACGCTCGTCGACCCGATGCTGGAGTCCTTCAAGGACTACGCGGTCGTTAACGAGGTGTACACGATTGCCTGGGTCCTTGCGTACATCTTCAAGGGCCGAGAGTCTCTGCCGCCGGCCAGCGATGACGTGGGAAGGATTATCCACAAGTGCGCGATCAACGACCTGGGGCTTCGTTATCAGACCGTCGCTGAAGTAATTGCAGATGTGGAGCGGCTGGAAGCGCCGTCGGTGCAGCCAACGGCCTAGGACTCGCAGACCGCGCGACGCCGTTCGCCATCCAGTCGGTCGATGGGCCGCTGTTGGCTGCTCAGCAGTCTGCCCGCAGGGCACCGCCGACCCCTGCCGCAGCTCGGGAGGCTCGCCGTATCGTCGTTGCATGGAGCAGACCGTCACCCCCACCGAGCTGGCGCGCGAGCTCGGCGTCAGTGCGCGGCGCATCCGCCACTGGCCGAGGGAGCAGGGGTGGCAGAGCATCCCCTACGCGCGCTGGCAGCTCTCGGCAGACCAGGCGGCTCAGGTCCGGAGTCGCTTCGGGTCCTAGCCGCTGAGGAAAGCGAGCCGCGCAGCCTCGGCGCGACGTCCAGGGGTCGGGCAACGCTGGGCTGGCTAGTCCGTCCAGACCGTGTGGGTCCACAGCGCCGCATCGAGCAGCCTCAGGGGTGACTCGTCGATCACGACGGCGCGCTCGCCCGCGGCCGCCAGCACCCGGGCGGGCAGGAGTGCGAGTTCCTGCGCGACATCAGGACTCCGCACCAGTTCGCGGAACACGAGCCAGTCCAGCCGGAAGTCCTTCAGCCCCAAGACCCCCAAGAAGGCGCACACGTTCCGATCCCGAACTGGGAACAGATGCGGGCGCTTGCGAGCACACACCTTGCTTGCCGTGACCCACGGATTCGGGTCCTTGGCGGCCGGCGAGGAGAGCGCGCCCTTCACCCAGCGATAGAACTCCTCCATCGAGATGAGAACCTCCGCGCCGGCGTCGGCGAGGTTGATCTCGGGCAGGTTGCCCAGCACCGCGACCGCGCGATCTCGATCGGGCGACGGGTTCAGCAGTCGTCTTGTCGCTCCCGGTCCCACGTCGACACTGAGCAGGGACGTGGCGTGCAGGTCGGTGGCAGTGATGGCGCTCGGCTGGACCGGCGGGAGGGTCGCGAAGCTGGCGCCCGCGTAGTTGCCGTCCACCGCGTAGTAGGAGACGAGCCTCTGAACCGCCCCGGCCCGCGACTCCCCCGAGAGTGCCTCGAGTGCCTGGGCGATCGCTTGGTCCCGGACGGCGGCGTCGAGCGCCGGCCAGTCATCGGGCACGTCGTGGCGCTGGGGTGAGGCGGGCGCGTTCATGGCGCAAGTGTCCCCGCGGCCGGGGTGAGGCGGTGCCGCTGATCGAGTGAACTGTCGGCGGGCGGTGGGACGGTCATCGCCGTGACGTCCCTCCACTTCGACGGCCCCATGGTCGCGGGCGGCTTGTCGTACAGCGTCGACGACCTGCTCGTGGCCCCGGGCCCACCCTCGCTGTCGACGGGCGTCGAGTGGATCGACCAAGTGACCGGCGGGGTTGCGCCCGGTTCCGTCTGGACGGTCCTGGGTGCGACGGGCGTCGGGGTGACGACTCTCGCCGCGAGGCTCGCGACCGCAGCTGCAGCGAGCGGCACCGTGATCCTCGCCAACGGCCACGTCCCGAGCCGCTCCCTGGCGCGTCAGGCGCAGCAGATCGCGCGCCGCTTCGGCCAGACCCAATCTCAGACTCCGCTGGCAATGCCTCGTCTGGCTTCGTGGCTTCCGCTCCCGGACCTCGGCGACGACTCCTGGGACGGTGACTGCGAGCGCGCCGACGTCGTTGTACTCGACACGTGGGACGAGATGTGGCGCCCTGAACACTGGAGCCACACCAGAGAGCAGCGGCTGGCCGGCGCCCGGTGGCTACGTGAGGTGGCACGCAGCGCCCGCACAGCCCTCGTGCTCACGTGCCGACTGCCACACGGCTCCTCAGGTGCACCGCGGCCGGACATGCACTGGGCCGTCGAACCGTTCGACGACGTCGCTGACGTGAGCGTGTGGCTGGACTGGTCGGACGACAGGTCTCCGTGGCGCGAGTTGACCGTGCGGGTGCGGGGAGGGCGCTCCGCACGGAACCGCCTCCCAAGCTGGTGAAGCACCGACCTCGCGAAGGCGAGCGCCCTTCTGGTGCCGCCGACTCCCAGCGTCCGGCCATGCGCGGACGGCCGTTGCGATCCAAGTGCGGACTAGATGCGGACTAGCGGCCCAGATGACCGCCGATCCGGGCCTCCGCCAGACCCGGGCGCAAGCCTGTGACCTGCACAAACACCGTGGTGGGCCCCGTGGGGATCGAACCCACAACCCGCGGATTAAAAGTCCGCTGCTCTGCCAGTTGAGCTAGAGGCCCGACGCGCGGACGTCCGTCCGTGCGGGGCAAGCGTACGGCCCGACCTCGCCCGGCTACCGCGCGCCGACGCGCGAGGCCGCGTGCCCGCCCGCCTCGTACGCGGCTTCCTGGGCCGCCTTGTGCAGGAGCTCCGCGGCCTCGATGAACGCGTCCATCGCGGGGTTGACGCCGGCCAGGGTCAGCTCGCGCTCGACGACGGTCAGTTCCGCGTCCCAGAGGTCCCCGACGATCCGGCGCAGGTAGGCGGTGTTGTGGTCCCAGCCCTCGCGGGGCGCGCCCGGGCGGCTCGAGGAGCGCGGGCTGGTCCGCCGACGCGTGGTCACCGACGAGACGCGGTGCACGGAGCTGGAGCTGACGGACGACAGCATGACCTACCTGGAGACGGCGGCGCCCGGCCACGTGCGCGAGGCGCGCCGTCTGGTCATCGACGCGCTGACCCCCGAGCAGGTCCACCAGCTCTGACCGCACCCGGGCGCTGAACGCCCACCTCGAGCACCTGACCTGCGGGAGGATGCCCCCGGGCGTCGTCGGTCCTCGACCGCCTCGGCATGACGGAGGGGGCGGGATGGACGACGACCGCAAGGTCTGGGACGGGCCGGTCATCCCGGACTCCGCGCCGTACCGGACGCCGACGGGCCTGTTCGTCTTCACGGGCCTGCTCGTCGGGCTCGGGCTGGTCGTCGGGGGTTTCCTCTCGCTCCTCGCCACGGGCTACTCCTCGATGTGCACCGACGACTTCGACCCGTCCGACTGCGGCTCCGCGCGGGCAATGGCGATGGTGCCGGTCCTGCTCGCGCTCGCCGGCGTGGTGGCCTGGGGCGTCGGCTGGGCGCGGCGGAGCCACCCGACGGGAATCGTCTGGGCATGGTGCGGCGTCGTCGCGGGCGTTCTCGGCGTGCTGATCGTCTTCTCCTGAGGTCACCCGCGACCCCCGACGAGTCGCGCTGCGCCCTCTCCGGCGGCCCCGCACGCAACTACGCTGGACCCGTAGAGGTGATGCCCCGTGCGTTCGCCCGTCGTCCGTGAACCCGCCGTCGCGGGTCGGTTCTACCCGGCCGACCCGGACCAGCTCCGCGCCACCGTCGACGCGCTGCTCGCCGACGTCCCGCCGCCCCCGCCCGACGCCCTCGTCCCGCGCGCGGTCATCGTGCCGCACGCCGGGTACGTCTACTCCGGCTCCACCGCGGCCCTGGCGTACGCCCGCGTCGCGCGCGGGCGCGGCACGGTAC
>JAEZBT010000256.1 GCA_023426865.1 Actinomycetes bacterium | reverse complement strand
CTGCGGCCGCCGAGCATGTAATCGTCCAGGTCGCTGGTCTGGCGGTAGGCGTAGAAACCGATCGCGAGCATCAACGCGAAGTACAAGCCGATGGCCAGCAGCTGAGACGTCTGGTCGGTCATCTCGGTGTTCTCTCGTTCCGGTCGAAGGTGGACTCGTTCAAGATCACTAAACCAGGCACGCGGCCCCGACTTCTTGACCGATCGGATGAGAAACACGGTCTTGCTTTGTCCTGGCGCACATGCCACGGCGCGGCCGCCAGTGAACGTTATGAACTAAAGGGTGACCTGGCTCACTCGCTTGCCGAACATCTTCTGCAGACGTTCGCCCCAGTTGAGCCCGGAGGACAGCACGATGACGACCACGATAGACACCCCGACACCGCCGGAGGCGCCCAGACAGAAGCGCGACCGCACGCACTGGCTCTACATCGCGGTCATCGCGGCCGTCGTCGTCGGTGTGGTGGTCGCGGCCGTCCTCGCCAACGCGATGCTCGGCCAGGACGTGGTCTGGTGGCCGCTCGGGGGGCCGCCGGACATCGGCTGACGCGTATGGTTGCGCCCATGACCGCAGGCGCGCTGCGCGCTCGACGGCCCGGAGCGGCTCTCCCGGCCGCCCTGGCCGTGCTCGCGCTGCTCGGCGCCGGGGCGACGGTGCTCCTGCAGCAGGGCGCGCTGATGGTGCACCAGTGCATCGCCGCGGGCTCGCTCGGCCGCTTCGGCGTGAGCCTCTCCCTGCTGCGCGACAACGCGGCCTGCCCGGCCGGCAGCTACGGCGTCGGCGAGGGCCAGCGGGTCATGGGCGTGGTCGTCGCGATCGCGCTTCCCGTGCTGCTCACGCACCTCCTGGGCGCCGGGCTCGGCGTCGGGCTGGTCTCACACCTGAACCGCCTGGTGCGGGCCGCCGTCGACGTCGTGCGGGGGCTGCGGCCGCGCCCGGCGGACGCGGTCGCGATGCCCGTGGCGCACGCCGTCGCAGTCGACGTGCCCGTGGTCGTGCCGCGCGCACGCGCGGTTCCCGGGGGACCGTGGTGGCGGGGACCGCCGGCGGTGGGGATCGCCTGATCCCCGGCACGCGCGTGCGTGCCTCCCTGCGAACCCCGGAGTACCCGCATGTCCGAGACAGTGCTGTCCCCACCTCCAGACTCCACCCGGGTCGGCCGCGGTACGCCGTGGCAGCCCTGGGCTGCCACCGCCGCACGGCTCGTGCTGGGCGGCGTCGCCTTCTACGCGGGCGCGATCAAGCTCGGCGACCTCGACGAGGCCGCCTGGGCCGTGCGCGCCTACAGCCTCCTGCCCGACGACCTGGCCGACGTCGTCGGCCGGGCCCTGCCGTTCGCCGAGGTGCTGCTCGGCGCGCTGCTGATCGTCGGACTCTTCACGCGCTGGGCGGCGGCGGGCTTCGGCCTGCTGCTCTTGGCCTTCGCCGTCGGCATCGCGTCCGCGTGGGCGCGTGGCCTGTCCATCGACTGCGGCTGCTTCGGCGGCGGCGGTCCGGTGGACCCCGCCGAGACCAACTACCTGCCCGACCTGCTCCGTGACGGGGCCCTGCTCGCCGTCGCCGCGTTCCTCGCGTGGCGGCCCCGCTCGCGCCTGTCGCTCGACGGCGCGCTGCACCCCGCTGTCCTCGACCGATCCGACGACCCGACCCTCGACACCGGCGCCACCGTGCCCGGAAGGAGCTCCGATGTCCCCGACTGACCGTCCCACCAAGGCGTCACGGCGCGAGGAGGCCCGCCAGGCCGCCCTGGCGCTGCGTGCCCAGCAGGAGCGCGTCGCGAAGCGCAACCGGCTCATCGCGATCATCGCGTCCGCAGCCGTGCTCATCGGCTTCGTCGTGCTCGTCATCGTCATCCTGAACCAGGGCGGCGAGGACGACGTGCCCGAGGGCCAGCAGGTGCAGCCCGCCTTCGCGGCGGACAACGGGGGCGGCATCGTCATGGATGCCGACGGCATCGTCACCCCGCCCGAGGACGCCGACGACGACTGGCCGGTCGGCGCGTTCGGCGACGCGGTCGTCGTGACCGTGTTCTCCGACCCGATCTGCCCGTGGTGTGCCGTCTTCGAGCAGATGGCGATGCCGATCCTGGACGAGATGCGCCTCGCCGGTGAGGTCGTCGTCGACCATCGCGTGGTGGGCAACCTCGACAGCCAGTCGATGGGTGCGCGCTACTCGACGCGCGCCGCGCAGGCGCTCTACACGGTCGCCGAGCTGGCGCCGGACGCCTACCTCGACTTCGAGATGGCCCTGTTCGCGAACCAGCCCGCCGAGGGCACGACGGGGCTGAGCGACGAGGAGATCGCGAACATCGCCCGGGCCTCGGGCGTGCCGGACGACACCGTCGCGGCCATCGCGGACGGCACCTACACCTGGTGGGTCGCCCAGGTCACGAACGCCGCGCGCGACCTGTACGACGGCCGACTCGCCACGCCGTCGGTCCGCCTCAACGGCGAGCCGCTGGACGACACCGTCGACTGGCGTGACGAGACCGCCCTGCGCGAGGCGATCGAGGACGCCCGCGGCTGAGGCCGCCTGGCAGACTGGGACCGGGCGGCGCCGTGGCGTCGCCCGGTCCTGTCCCGCCGCCTTAGCTCAGTGGTAGAGCACCCGCCTTGTAAGCGGACGGTCGTCGGTTCGAATCCGACAGGCGGCTCACAGAATGCGCCGAAGATCGGCCGTGAATAATGCGCCGCGTCCCTTCGCTGAACGGTGCGACAAGGGCGTCCGTCGTCTGCGGAGGCCAGGAAGGGCGCACGAGCAGCCGCGTGCCAGCAGGTCACGGCCGTGGGACCGCGACCTCCCAGCGGGTGAAAAGTGGTTCGAGCAGCGGGTGAAGCCGGGCCCGGATCCGCCAAAGAAGGCGGGGCTTCCGCCACAATTCGAAATGACTCGCCCTCGGGTGCCCTCCCCAGGCAACCGGGACGAGACGCCGGACCCCACCGGCGACCACCCCCCCGATGCGGGCCACCCACCCGCACCCGACAGAAGGACACACTCATGGCTTCCACGCGCCGCAAGGCCGCCGCCGCCGGTCTCGCCGTCATCGGCATCGCCGGTCTCTCCCTCGCCGCTGCTGCCCAGCTGAACGTCACTTCCGACCAGCTCGGCGCCGGCGCCGTCGAGGTGACGAGCTGCGACCCGACCGTGAACCTCGTGTACGTCGTCGACGGCCTCGACGTCGACACCGTCACGGTGGAAGACGTCGACAACTCCGACGCAGGTTGCCTCGGCCAGACCATCGAGGTCACCGTCGAGGGCCAGGACGCCGGTTCCGCGCTCGTCGACGCGACCAACACGGCGTACGACTTCGACATCTCCGGCCTCGGCATCACCGCTGAGGCCCTCGTGGACGTCGCCGTCGTCATCCACTGACGTCTGCGGATCATCGCAGGACCGTGGTCGCCAAGGGCACCGAGCAGGACGGCGCGGGTCTCCCGCGCCGTCTGCTCGGGCTCGCCACCAGCGTCGCGTGGATCGCCGGGTCGCTGATCGTCGGTTGGCTGCTCTGGCCGAGCTCGCTCGGCGGGTGCACCACCCTGACGATCGTCTCCGGGCAGTCCATGGAGCCGACGTACTACACCGGCGACCTCGTCGTGTCCCGGTGCGGGCCGGTGGAGGTCGGTGACGTCATCGTCTACAACCCGCCCGATGTCGGCGGGGCGAGGGTCATCCACCGCATCGTCGACGGCAACGCCGACGACGGCTGGGTGGTCCAGGGTGACAACAACAGCTTCCTCGACCCGTGGGAGCCCACCGGGGAACAGATCCTCGGCCACGCCGTCCTGCACGTGCCGCACCTCGGCAAGGTCGCCGGGCTCCTCGTGAGTCCGCTCACGTGGATCTCCCTCCTTGTCGTCGCCCTCGCGATCGTCGTCTGGCCGGGCAAGCCGGACGAGAACGAGGAACCGGACGCCGACGACGCCACCGAGACAGCAACTGACACAGCGACCGGCGCCACGAGTGCGGCGCCCGCCGAGCCCGACGACGAGGCGGAGAAGGCCGAGCTCCTCTCCTGAGGAGCCCCCTTCCGCCCACGCCCATCAGCACAGCGCCCGTCACGCACGGACGTCCACCACAGGAGCAGCCATGTCACCCCGGTCCCTCCGCCTGCCGCAGCTCGGCACGGCGCGTCGACGGTTCGCGGCAGCAGCCCTCGCCGTCTTCGGCGTTGCCGGCCTGGGCATCGCCTCAGCGGCTCAGCTGAGCCTCACGAGCGCACCGCTCGGGGCCGGTTCCACCATCGTGGCTACGTGCCAGAGCACGGGCACCATCAGCGTCGGCTTCACCACGGCCTGGAACACGACGACCGCGCCGAACGCCTACCGCGTGACCGAGGTCAAGCTGTCCAACGTCAACGCCAGCTGCAACGGCAAGACGTTCCAGCTCCAGATGCTCCAGGGTGCCGCACCCAACCAGGTCGCGCTGGGCGCCGGCCTGACCGGGTCGCTGACGGTCAGCGGCGGCAACGCCACGATCACCGTCTCCGGCACCCAGCCCCTCGCCGCCGACGTCACCGGCGTGGCGCTGGTCATCCAGGGCTGACGACACGGACGCGAGCACCACGATGACCAGGCGCGCGAACGGGATGAGGCAGCGGGCCCTCCGCGGTCTCATCGCGGTCGTCGGCGTGGCCGCGATCGCGGTCGGTGGCCTCACCGTGGCCAACGCCGCGACGCTCACGGTGAACGGCGGCGGGGTCTCGACGGCCGACGCCGGACCGTGCACGACCGCGAACATCAACCTCCAGCGCAACTGGATCCTCGTGTACTACGCCGTCACGCTCTCCGGCATCCCCGAGTCGTGCCAGGGGAAGCCGATCGTCGTCTCGGCGTCGAACGACACCATCAACGGCACCTCGAGCGGAGCGACGTCGTCAAGCATCCAGATCCGTACCGACGTCAGCTGGACCGCCCCCACCTTCACGGTCCTCATCGACGGCTGGATCGTCCCCGTCAACCAGTGAACCCGGAGCACACATGACCCGCATGCAGGCGCACCGACGCCGTCGCCTCGCCGGCGTCGGGCTGGCCGTCATGTGCCTCGTCGGCCTCGGCACGGGCTCAGCGGCGCAGATGAGCGTCGGCTCGGGTGGCGTGGGCGTCGGCGTCGGCGTCGTCGGCGACTGCCAGGGGAGCACACCGATCCGCGCCCAGATGTACAGCGCGTGGGTCACGAACCAGGGCTTCCGTACGACGGGCCTGCGCCTGCACGGCGTGGTCTCGGAATGCGGCTCGCAGCTGTACCGGGCCGTCCTCGTGAACGCCGCAGGTCAGCGGCTCGCAGAGGCCGCGGGCACGGTGCCGGCGCGTGGGGGCTCCTTCGACACGCCCACCTTCACCGGGGTGGACACGGCGCTGGTCGATCACGTCGAGATCGTCATCAACACATGACGGCACGCCGGCCCTACCTCCCGCAGGCGGTTCACGTGGTAGCCGGAGCTGTTGCGGTGCTGCTCGTCGCGGCGCTCGCCCTCGTAGGCACCGCGCACGCGAGCCGCATCACGATCGCAGCCGGCGGGCTGTCGGCGATCGACGTGGGCCACCCCTGCGCGGGAAGCGCCACGGCCACGGCTGCGACCCGCTCCGGCACCACCTACTCCGGTGTAGCGGTCGAGGTACCCACCGGGTGCACCGGGCGTTGGCTCGAGGTCCGCCTGCTGTCGGGCACGACTGTGCTCGGATCCGGCACCGCACAGGTGGTCGCGTCCGGCGCGACCGTCGTGGCGGTCGGCAGCTACACCGCGACCGGGACGCTCACCGTCCGGGCGGTCGTCGACGGCTGGGCGCTCCCGGTGACCTGGGCCTTCACGCCGCCCGTCGCGGCCTCGTGCCGCCTCACGGCCGACGTCGTCGGGTACGGCCCGGACGCGCAGGGCCGGTGGATGCCGATCCTGGGGCCGCCGACGTCCCCGACGTCGTGCGCGGTGACAGAGGTCAGCCCGGGGAACAGCTGGACGTCGGGCGGTCTCACCTACAGCCAGTTCACGGTCACCGTGCGGAACACGTCCTCGGTCGAGGCGGTGTGGCGGGCGACGCTCGACTTCGCCCGGAGCCCGTTCCCCGGCTGGACGCCACGCGGCATCGTTGGCCTCGGCAACGGCCAGGGCAGCACGGGCTGGAACGCGCGGGCGGTGGAGGGCTGCGGCCGGCTGCCGCTGCTGGACGTCGTCGGCAACGAAGGGTCGACCCAGGTCCTCGGGCCGGACCAGTCCCGGAGCTTCGCCTTCCAGCTCATCTCCGGCCCGGCGGGCGAGCTCGTCTGTCCGTGAGGTCGTCTCAGACCATCGGCTCGAGCGTCGGGCGCTTCGGCGCGCGCCCGTCGCCGGACGACCGGCGGTGCAGGCGGCGCGCGACCCACGGCGATGCGTGCGTGCGCAGCCAGAC
>JAEZBT010000253.1 GCA_023426865.1 Actinomycetes bacterium | reverse complement strand
CCGCGTGCAGGTCCGACTGCGCGATGACGGCCGTCGGCGGCTCGGGCACGTCGAGCACGAGGTGCCCGGCGGCGCGGCCGTCCTCCACCAGCGACGCGGACGCCTCGACGATCACGCTCGGCTCGACCCCGGCGTCGGCGAGGCCCTGCAGGCGGTGCCGCGCGGGCGTCCAGTCGAGGCGGGCGAGGCGGTCCGGCGTCGGGATGCCGGTCTGGCGGGGGTGGCACAGGGGGAGGGTCACCGTCGCGATGCGCGTGTGGCCCAGGCCGGTGAGGTAGCGCGCGAGGTCGGCGGTGCCCTGCTGGTCGGCGATGCCGACGACGGCGGTCCCCTCCAGCTCTGGGCCCTCGCCGAGGACGACGGGGACGCCGCGGCGCTGGAGCGCGTCGAGGGTGGCGTCCTCGCGGCGGGCGCCCCAGATGAGCACGGCGACGTCCATCGGCGCCGAGGCCAGGAGCGGGTCGAGCTCGGCGGCCTCGGCCGGGTCGCGGTCGGGGTCGAGCGCGGGGATGAGCAGGACGCCGAGGCCGAGCGGGCCGAGGGTGCCGACCAGGCCGTCGAGCACCTGCACGGACACCGGGTCGCGGAAGCTGCGCCGCAGCTGGTCGCCGATGATCACGCCGACGATGCCGGCCCGGCCGCTGCGCAGCGAGCGGCCGAGAGGGTTCGGGCCTGCATAGCCGAGGCGCTGGGCCGCGTCGTGGACCTTCGCGCGCGTCTCAACGGCGATCGGACCGGCTCCGGAGAAGGCCAGCGAGGCCGTGGACACGGATACCCCTGCCGCGGACGCCACGTCCGCGAGCGTCGGTCGACCCTGCGACATATCACCCTGCCCCGGTCCGGACGTCGTTTGACTCTGACGGCAGCCTATCGGCACACTTGTGGGACCGGCCTCGAATCGATTCGAGTGATGCCCACGTGCAGGTATGCGGAGGGCAAAGGCGGGCGATCGCCGGCCGGACCACCGGACGACACCACACGAACGAGCACCCTCACCATGCCTGCGCCTGCCGCCCCGTCCACCCGCCCCGACCCGCGCCCCGCCTCCGTCCGGGCGCTGCGCGACGCCGCCGTCGCCCCCGAGGTGCTCGACGCGCGTCGTGCGCTCATCGCGCTGTACTTCGTCACCGGCATCGCCGTCGCCACGTGGCTCTCGCGCCTGCCCTCCATCAAGGCGATGCTCGACCTCTCGGCGGCCGAGCTGGGCTCCGTGCTCGTCGTCGGGTCCGTGGGCTCGCTCGCGATGGTGCTGGCCGCCGGCGCGCTGACCAACCGCTGGGGGAGTCGGAACGGCCTGGTCATCGGCGCCGCGATGTTCTCGTTCGCGAACGTCCTGGTCGGGCTCGGCCCCACCATCGGCAGCACGCTCGTGCTCGCGGTCGGCATCCTCATCTCGAGCTCCTCCTACGCCGTGTCGAACGTGCCGCTCAACCTGGAGTCGGTGGTCATCGAGCGCGGCATGGGCCGCTCGGTCGTGCCGCAGTTCCACGCCGCGTTCTCCATCGGCAGCGTCACGGGCTCGCTGCTGGGCGCCGCGGCGTCGTGGGCGGGCGTCCCCGTGTTCGCGCACTTCCTGGCGCTGTCGCTGGGCACGCTGGTGTTCCGCGTCGTCGTCGTGCCCCGGGCCGTGCTGCCCGTGCCCGCCGAGCTGACGGCCGCCGCCGGGCCGCACGGCTCGGGCAGCGGGATGCGCACGGCCCTCGGTGCCTGGCGCGAGCGGCGGACGCTCATCATCGGCGTCATCGTGATGACGGGGATCCTGTCGGAGGGCTCGGCGAACAACTGGCTCACCGTCGCCGTCGTGGAGGGGTTCGAGCAGACCGAGGCCGTGGCCGCGGTGGTCTTCGGCGTCTTCACCGGCTCGATGACGGTCGCCCGCCTGGTGGGGACGCGCATCATCGACAGGTACGGCCGGGTCGCGGTCCTCGTCGCGTCGAGCGCGGCCTCCCTGGTCGGCCTCCTGCTGTTCTCGCTCGGCCCCTCGCTCGCGACGGCCGTCGTCGGCGCGGTGGGCTGGGGCCTGGGCGCCGGCCTGGTCTTCCCGATCGGCGTGGCCGCGGTGTCTGGCGACCGGATGCGCATGGCCGGCCGGGTCTCGGTCCTGTCGACCTTCGGCTCGACCGCGTCGATCGTCGCGCCGCCGCTGCTCGGCGCCGCCGCCGAGAGCATGGGGGTCCGGCACGCGCTCGTCCTCATCGTGGGCGGGTTCGTCGTCGCGATGCTGCTCGCGCGCACCGTCGGGACCGACGCGGCGGAGCCCGCGCAGGACACCGGGCCGACCGGGGGCGCCGCCGAGCCTGCCGCCCCGGCCGACGCCGACCCCGACCTCGTCGCCGCCATCGACCTCGAGAGCGACGCGCTCAGCCTGGGCGCCGCCGCCGTCACCCCGGAGCTCGTCCGATGACCGCCGGCACCCCCGCCGCCGTCCCCGCCGCGGCCCTGCGTCGTGCGTCCACGGCGGTGTTCGCGGTCTTCTTCCTCTCGGGCTTCGCGTTCTCCGGCTGGGCGTCGCGCCTGCCCGCTGTCCGCGACGCGCTCGAGCTGACGCCGGCGCAGATGGGCGTCCTGCTCCTGGCCCTGGCCGCCGGCTCGGTGATCTGGCTGCCGCTGTCCGGCGTCGTCGTGCAGCGTCTCGGGGCGACGCGCACCGTGCAGGTCGCCGGGTCGACGGCCGTCGGGGGCCTGCTGCTGGCCGCGGGCGCGGTGAGCGTGCACACGGTCTGGGCGACCGCCGTCGGGCTGTTCGCGTACGGCGCGGGCACCGCGGTGTGGGACGCCGCGATGAACCTCGAGGGCGCGGCGGTCGAGCAGCGCCTCGGCCGCGCCGTCATGCCGCGGTACCACGCGGGCTTCTCGTTCGGCACGATGGGCGGGGCCGGCCTCGGTGCCGCGGCCGCGGCCCTGGAGATCCCGCTGGGCGCGCACCTCGCGGTCGTGCTCGCGGTGACGCTGGCGGCCGTCCTGGTCGCCGCGCGGAGCTTCCTGCCCGAGGG
>JAEZBT010000053.1 GCA_023426865.1 Actinomycetes bacterium | reverse complement strand
GCTCGACGCGGGCGGCGGGGCTCGTCGTAGGATTAGCACTCGGGTGGTGGGAGTGCCACCGGCAGGGCTGACGGCGGAGGGAGGCGCGTTGAGCGAGGACCGCAGGCTCGAGGTGCTCCGGGCCATCGTCGACGACTACGTGCGCACGCGTGAGCCGGTCGGCTCCCGCACGCTCGTCGAGCGGCACGGGCTGGGCGTCTCGCCTGCCACGATCCGCAACGACATGGCCGCGCTCGAGGACGCCGGCCTCATCGCACAGCCGCACACCTCGGCGGGCCGCGTGCCGACCGACAAGGGCTACCGGCTGTTCGTCGACCGGCTCTCGCACGTCAAGCCGCTGTCGCCGGCCGAGCAGCGGGCCATCCACGCGTTCCTCGAGGACGCGGTGGACCTCGACGACGTCGTGGACCGCTCGGTGCGCCTGCTCGCCCAGCTCACCCACCAGGTCGCGGTCGTCCAGTACCCGTCGCTGCGGCGGTCGGCCCTGCGGCACCTCGAGCTCGTGCCGATGACCGCCGAGCGGCTGCTCATGGTGATCATCACCGAGACCGGCCGCGTCGAGCAGCGGGTGCTCGAGGTGCCCGACGGCGTCCCCGAGCACACGATCGGCGAGCTGCGCGCGCGGCTGAACGCCTCGGTGGCGGGCCGTCGCCTGGCCGACATCACGGAGCCGCTCGACCTGGTGGTGCAGGCGTTCCCGGTCGGCGAGCAGGACTTCGTGCGCGGCGTCGTACGGATGCTCGAGGAGACCCTCGGCGAGACGACCGAGGAGCGCATCGTCATGGCCGGCACGGCCAACCTGGCCCGCAGCGGCCTGGACTTCGCACACACGATCCGTCCGGTCCTCGAGGCGCTCGAGGAGCAGGTGGTCCTGCTCAAGCTGCTGAGCGAGATGGCGGAGGACGCGGCCGGCGTCGCGGTCCGGATCGGCCACGAGAACGAGCACGAGGGCCTGACGGAGACGTCGATCGTTGCGGCGAGCTACGGCTCGGGCGGCCAG
The DNA here is from genome assembly GCA_023426865.1 of Actinomycetes bacterium. Classification (GTDB taxonomy): domain Bacteria; phylum Actinomycetota; class Actinomycetes; order Actinomycetales; family Cellulomonadaceae; genus Actinotalea. The sequence goes on along the minus strand of JAEZBT010000053.1, from coordinate 1,887 downwards.
CCGGTCGCGCGGATCGGCTCGCTCGGCCCCACGCGCATGGACTACGCGGGCACCATCACGTCGGTGCGGGCGGTCGCGCGCTACCTGTCCCGGATCCTTGCCGGATGACGCCGAACCGGGCGTGCGGGCGCTGCCCCGCTCCCGCCCTCCCGCCCGTCCCTGCCTGTCCCCGACCCCTGGTGAGCCTCGGTGAACACTGACTACTACGACATCCTCGGGGTCTCGCGCGACGCGAGCCCCGAGGAGATCAAGCGGGCCTACCGGCGCCTGGCGCGCCAGTACCACCCGGACGTGGCCGACGGCGCGGACTCCGAGGAGCAGTTCAAGGAGGTCACGCGGGCGTACGAGGTGCTCTCGAACCCCGAGAAGCGCCAGATGTACGACGCGGGCGTCGACCCCGCCGCCCCGGGCGGCGGCCAGGCCGGCTTCGGCGCGGGTTTCGGCTTCCAGGACATCTTCGAGACGTTCTTCGGCGGCCAGACCGCGCGGCGCGGTCCCGTGCCCCGCGCCCGCCGCGGCCAGGACGCGCTGGTGCGGCTCGACGTCGAGCTCGCCGAGGCGGCCTTCGGGGCGCACCGCGAGCTCCAGGTCGACACCGCCGTCACGTGCTCGACCTGCCAGGGCAGCTGCTGTCGGCCGGGGACCTCGCCCAAGACCTGCGAGGTCTGCGGCGGGCACGGCACCGTGCAGCGGGTCGCCCGCTCCTTCCTGGGGCAGGTCATGACCTCCAGCCCCTGCCCGACCTGCCACGGCTTCGGCACCGTCATCCCCGAACCGTGCCCCGAGTGCTCCGGCGAGGGCCGGGTCCGCGCCCGCCGCACGCTGTCGGTGGACGTCCCGGCCGGTGTCGAGACGGGCACCCGGATCAAGCTCCCGGGCCAGGGCGAGGTCGGCCCGGCCGGCGGCCCACCCGGCGACGTCTACCTCGAGGTCCGCGAGCGCCCGCACCCCACGCTGGTGCGCCAGGGCGACGACCTCCACTGCTCCCTGCCGCTGCCGATGACGGCGGCGGCGCTCGGCACGGTCGTGGCGCTCGAGACGCTCGACGGCACGCGCGAGATCGACATCCGCCCGGGCACGCAGCCGGGCGAGGTCGTCACCGTGCGTGGGCTCGGCGTCGGCCACCTGCGCGGGGCCGGCCGGGGCGACCTGCTCGTCCACGTCGACGTGCAGGTGCCCGCCGGGGTCGACGAGGAGCAGGAGCGCCTGCTGCGCGAGCTCGCCGCGCTGCGCGGGGAGGAGCGGCCCGAGCCGCGCCTGGCGCCCGTGCAGTCAGGCATGTTCGCGAAGCTCCGCGACAAGCTCGCGGGCCGGTGAGCCGGTGAGTGCCCCCGTCTTCCTGGCCGAGGCAGGCAAGCTCGACGACTTCGGCCCGGGTTCCGCCTACGTCCTTGAGGGGGCCGAGGCGCGGCACGCGGGCGTCGTCCAGCGTCGGCGCGCGGGGGAGCGCATCGACGTGGCCGACGGCGCGGGCGTCCGGCTCGAGTGCGTGATCTCCTCCGTCGAGCCCGGCCGGCTCGAGCTCGACGTCCTCGGGCGGTCCGACGAGCCCGCCCACCCCGTCCGACTCGTGCTCGCCCAGGCGCTGGCCAAGGGCGACCGGGACGAGATGGCCATCGAGGCGGCGACCGAGATCGGCGTGGACGAGGTGGTGCCCTGGCAGGCCGACCGGTCGGTCGTCGTCTGGCGGGGGGATCGGGCGGCCAAGAGCCGGGCGCGGTGGCTCGCGACGGTGCGGGAGGCGACCAAGCAGTCGCGCCGGGCGCGGCTGCCCGAGGTTGCCCAGGCGGTCGACACGCCGGGCCTGGTGGCGCGGGCACGCGCGGTCGTCGCCGACGGCGGCGTGGTGCTGGTCCTCGACGGTGCCGGGACGGTGCCCCTGGGCAC
>JAEZBT010000027.1 GCA_023426865.1 Actinomycetes bacterium | reverse complement strand
AGCTCGCACAGCTCACGGGCGTCCCGGCGGCCGCCGTCGACGCCGTCCCGGCCGCGCGGTACGTGCTCGGGACGACCTTCCACGCGCCGGACCTGGCCGCCTACGCCGTCGGTACCGCGGTGACGGCCGTCGGGCTCGCCGCGGTCCGCGCGTCGGGGGCCCGGAAGGCCCATGCCGCGCCGGATCCCGGACGGTAGCGTCCCGGGGTACGGACCAACGACGGTGCGCCCCCGACGGGCTCGCAGCCGGGCCGACCGCCGGGGGCGCCCGTAGCGGAAGGCGGCGCAGTGACTCAGACGATCGTCGGTCGGGACCTCACCGGTGCATTCGAGGCGTTGGCGGCGGCGGTGGCTCCCGGCGCCTTCACGCGCGACGGCGCCGCGCTCGCCGGACGCGCAGTCGACGCGTCGTTCATCCCGCCGGACGGCGACCCGGTCGCGCTCGTCGCACCGCGGACCACCGACGAGGTGTCGGCCGTCATGCGCATCGCGCACGAGCACGGCATCCCGGTCGTCCCGCAGGGCGGCCTGACCGGCCTCGCGGGCGGTGCCTCCGCCGTCGCGGGCGCGATCCTGCTCGACCTGACCCGGATGACCGCGATCACCCGCATCGACACCGACGACCACGTCGCCGTCGCCCAGCCGGGCGTCATCACCGAGCACCTGGCGAACGCGGTCGCCGCGGAGGGGCTCTTCTACCCGCCGGACCCCGCGTCCTGGTCCACCTCGACCATCGGCGGCAACGTCGCCACGAACGCCGGCGGCATGCGCTGCGTGAAGTACGGCGTCACGCGCGACTGGGTGCGCACGCTCCAGGTGGTGCTCGCCGACGGGACCGTCATCCACACGAGGCCCGGCACCGTGAAGGCGGTCGCGGGGCTCGACCTCACCAGCCTGTTCGTCGGCAGCGAGGGCACGCTCGGCGTGATCACCGAGGTCACCGTCGCGCTGCTGCCCGCGCCCGGCCCGTCGCGTGGCGTGAGCGCGGGCTTCCCGAGCGTCGGCGCCGCCCTGCGTGCCGCGAACGAGATCATGGCCGGCCCGCACCGGCCCAGCACGCTCGAGCTGCTCGACGCCGTCGTCGTCGAGGCCGTGTGCCGCCTCGAGCCCGACGCGGGTCTGCCCGCCGGGGCCGGCGCGTGGCTGTTCGCGGTGACCGACGCCCTCGTCGGCGCCGAGGACGACCTGGCGGAGTTCGCGCGCGTCGCCCGGGCGCACGGTGCGAGCTCGGTCGAGGTCGCCGACGACGAGGCCGACGTCGACCGCCTCCTCGCCGCGCGCCGGCTCCTCAACCCCGCCATGCGCGAGTACCGCGGTGCGAGCCTCAACGAGGACGTCTGCGTGCCGCGCTCGCAGCTGCCCTCCGTCCTCGCGGCGATCTCGGAGCTCTCGCGTGAGATCGGGCTGCCCATCGGTACCGGCGGGCACGTCGGCGACGGCAACCTGCACCCCGTCGTCGCCTACGACCCCGCGCGTCCCGAGGAGCTGGCCGTGGCCCGCACGGCGCACCACCGGATCATGGAGCTTGCCGTCGAGCACGGCGGGACCGTCTCCGGCGAGCACGGCATCGGCACCGAGAAGCTCGGCGCACTGCCGATGGAGCTGACCGAGCGCGTGCGCGAGCTCCAGGTCTCGCTCAAGGGCGTGCTCGACCCCAAGGGCATCTGCAACCCCGGCAAGAAGTTCTGAGGGACGCGCCCGCTACGCTCCGGCGCATGCTCGACGACCTGCTGCCGCACCACGCGGACACGATCGCCAACCTGACCCGTCGGCTCGAGGCCGACCCCGAGGTGCTCGGGCTGATCCTCGGCGGTTCGATCGCGCACGGCTTCGCGACGGCGTCCTCCGACGTCGACGTGACGATCGTCGTCAGCCCCGAGGAGGTCGCCCGCCGGCACGCGGCCGACCGCCTCACCTACTACGCCACCGACGTCGTGACCTACGAGGGCGGCTACGTCGACGGCAAGTACGTGGACCTCGACCGGCTGCGCCTCGTCGCCGAGCGGGGGAGCGACCCGTCGCGCTACGCCTACGTGGGCGCGCGCGTGCTCTTCTCCCGCGTCGAGGGCCTCGAGGACCTGATCGCGGAGATCACGCGCTACCCCGAGGCCGAGCGCGCGTCGCGGATCGAGCGCTTCACGGGGCAGCTGCTCGCCTGGCGCTGGTACTTCTCCCAGGGCGTCGAGAAGGACGACCCGTACCTGACGACGCTGGGGATCGCGAAGGTCGTGCTGTTCGCGTGCCGCCTGGTGCTCGCCGAGACGGCCACGCTCTACCCCCACCACAAGTGGCTCATGCGCGTGACCGAGGCGATCGAGCACAAGCCGGTCGACCTCATGGCGCGCCTGCGCGGGATCCTCGCCGAGCCGACCGTCCCCGCGGTGGACGCCCTGGTGGCGGACCTGCTCGCCTTCTACGGCATCGACCGGGCCGAGGCGGACGCGGTGTGGCCGACCCACTTCATCCGTGACTCGGAGATGGCCTGGGCCACGAGCAGCCCCGCGATCGACGAGGTGTAGCCCGGCGCCGGCCCGACGGCATCCGCGGGGTCGCGCGGGGCCCGGCGGGTGAATCTGCTGCGGGACTCGGATGATCTTGGTGCCCTGCGTTGACCCGTGAACCCCCAGGGGTACACAATCGATCTCGACAGTGCGCGCCGCCTGCCCCCTGCGTGGCGCGCACTGTCTCATGTCCGGGGTCCGGCGACCGGCCCGACGCCCGCGCGTCGGCGGCTTCACCCGGACGCGCGGCGGCGCGGCAACCCGGTCCCACGCGAGGCGCTGGTTACCGTGCTGATGTGACTGCTCGTGCGCGCTCCGCCGCCCTGGAGACCGAGCCGGACACGACCGTCCCCACCGGGGCCGCAGCGTCCGGACCGGTCGCCGTGCGACCGCTCCGACCGGAGGACCTCGTCGCCCGCGCCTGCACGCAGTGGCGCGCGGCGCTCGTGACGGAGGCCGGCGACTCCGCGCTCGCCGACGTCGGGCGGCTCGGCTCCGCCGTCCTGGACATCACCGCGGCCCACCCCTCCGGGATCGCCCAGCTCTTCGCCGGCCGGACCACGCGGCTGTCCAACCTGGTCCGCGAGGGCTCCGCGCTCACCGCCGCCCGACGCCGCGCGCGCGCCGTCTCCGGACGCGCGGACGAGCACGCGCAGCGCTACGGCATCGCCTCCACCTTCCTGGCCATCGGCGTCGCGACCTGGGTCGAGGAGCTGCCCGAGGAGGAGCCTGTCGAGCCCGCCTCCGCGCCGACCGCGTCCGCGTCCCCCGAGCCCGCCGACGACGCGTCCACGGCACCCGCCCCCGCGGTGTCCGCCCC
>JAEZBT010000189.1 GCA_023426865.1 Actinomycetes bacterium | reverse complement strand
ACGTCGCGGCCGCCCGGCCGGGTGCGGGCGCGTTCGACGGCGGCATCGCGGACGCGATCTCGCAGCTCTCCTCGGCCGCGGGCGGCCCCGACGAGCTCTGGCGCGACTTCGTCGTCGACCTCGGCGTGCGCACCCTGAGCGCCGAGCGCCGTGCGTCCGTCACGGAGGCCTCGCGGAAGACGGCCGAGAACCTTCAACTCTCCCAGGCGAGCGTCGATCTGGATGAGGAAGCGGTCAACATGCTCGCCTACCAGCGGGCCTACGAGGGCGCCGCCCGCGTGATGACCGCGATCGACGAGATGCTCGACGTGCTCATCAACCGCACGGGCGTGGTGGGGAGGTAGTCGGTGATCAACCGCGTCACGCACCTGACCGCGCAGCGGTCCAGCCTCGCGAACCTGCAGCTCAACCTGGCGAGGATGACCGACCTGCAGCAGCGGATGTCGGGCGGCAAGGTCATCACCAAGCCGTCGGACGACCCCTCGGGGACCGCGAGCGCCCTGCGCCTCCGCAGCGACCAGCGGGTCACCGAGCAGTACGCGCGCAACGCGACCGACGGCGTCGGCTGGCTCACCACCGTCGACTCGTCGCTGCAGACCGCGGTCTCGAACCTGCGCCAGGTGCGCAACCTCACCGTGCAGGGCGCGAGCTCCGGCTCCGCCAGCCCGGTCACCCGCGAGGCGATCGCCACCGAGCTCGAGGGCCTGCGGGACGCGCTCCTCGAGCAGGCGAACTCCGCCTACCTCGGGCGTTCGGTCTTCGCCGGCACGTCGGACGCCGGCGCCGCCTACAGCGTGACCGTCGCCGGCGACGGCACCCGCACCTACACGTGGAACGGCAGCGACACGGGCAGCGTCCAGCGCCGCATCGGCCCCGCCGTCACGGTGCGCGCCGACGCGGACGGCAGGGCGGTCTTCGGGGAGGGCGCGACCTCGGTGTTCGCGCTCATCGACACCATCGCCGCGGAGGTCCGCTCCGGCGTCGAGGTGGGGCCCCGCCTCAACGACCTCGACACCCGGCTCGACGCGATGCTGGGCGAGCTGGCCGACGTCGGGACGCGGTACGGTCAGCTCACCACTGCACAGAAGTCCACGGCGGCCGCGCTGAACGAGCTCAAGGGCCAGCTGTCCGCTGTGGAGGACATCGACCTGGCCGAGGTGATCGTGGAGCTGCAGTCGCAGGAGGTGGCGTACCAGGCGGCCCTGGGCGCCACGAGTCGCGTGCTCCAGCCGAGCCTGCTGGACTTCCTCCGATGAGCGTGATGGTGGCGGTCGGCTCCTCCGACGCGGCGGTCCAGCCGGTACCGGAGGAGCTCGAGTTCGTCGCGGCCCCGCCCGGCATGATGTCGCTGCGCCGGTTCGCCCTGGACGCCCTCGACGACATCGGCGCGCTCTTCGCGATGCGCAGCACCGAGCAGTCCGGCGTGCGGCTCTTCGTCGTCCCGCCGCGTGTGTACGTGCCCGACTACGCCCCGGCCATCGACGCCGAGACCCGCGCCGCGCTCGGCCTCGCCGACGGCGACCCGGTGCTGCTCGTCGTCGTCCACCCGGGCGAGGGCGGCCAGCCACCGACGGCGAACCTGCTCGCCCCGGTCGCGGTGAACCCCGCCACGGGCGCGGCCATGCAGGTCGTGCTCGACGGCGACGAGTGGCCCCTGCGCGCGCCGCTCGCGGCCGCGTAGCCCCGCACGCGCAGTACCAGCCACGGCCTGACTGCTCACAGCCGCCCCCGCGCGGCCGATCTTCAGGCGGACACGTCAGAAGGAGTTGTCATGGTGCTGCCCGGGATCATGCCCGCCGAGGACACGGCCGAGGCCACGAAGACCGCCACGGCGGCCTCCGCCGTTCATCGGACACCGGTGACGGACCTGGACGGGCGCGTCATCGGCTACCACATCGCGGTGGACCCCGAGCGGCCGCCCGGTGTCGACGTCGACGCCGTCTACCTGGGGCTGGACCTCGCGAACCTCGTCGCCGACCGGTACGCCTTCATCCCGGCGACACCCCGGATGCTCGACGGCTACCTGCCCGAGCCGGTCGTCCCCGGGCGCCTCGTGCTCGTGCTCCCCCCCGGCTTCGCCACCTCCCCGGGTGCCGTGGGTCGCGCGGGCGCGCTGCGGGGCCTCGGCATGGTGCTCGCGCAGGTCGACTACCGCGGCGAGCCGGCGCAGAGCGCGCTGCTGTCGCACACCCCGTTCGTGTTCGCGGACGCCGGGCCCTCCGGGCCGGCCCTGCCCGCGCTCGTGCACCACGCCCACGCGCACGGCGTCCGCGTCATCGCCGCCAACGTGGCCACCGAGGGCGAGGTCAACGTCTGCCGCGCCGCCGGGATCGACGGCCTCGTCGGCAGCCCCTCCGGCGAGCTGGGCCGCCTGACGCCGCCCGACGTGCCGACCCAGCGCGGGTCCCGCGGGACGCGCGTGCTGCGCGCGGGCGAGGCGCAGTGCCTGACGATCCTCAACCTGCTGCACCAGCCCGAGACGTCCCCGACCGACGTCGCCCAGGTCATCGAGACCGACCCCGTGCTGACGCTGCGGGTGCTGCACCTGGTCAACAGCGGCGTCTTCGCGCTGACCCACCAGGTGGACACCGTGCGGCAGGCCGTCGTGCTGCTCGGCCCCGGCGAGGTCTCGACGCTCGTCACCGCTCTCGCGCTCGAGGCGCAGCACGGTGCGATGGACCGTCTCTGGTTCATCCTGGCCCGCGCCATGACGTGCGAGCTCCTCGCCGACGACGGCGCCGCCTACACCGTGGGCATGCTGTCGGCGCTGGCCGCGCAGCTCGGCGTCCCCGTCGACGCGGTGCTCGAGAAGGTCGGCGTCTCGGACGTCGTCGCCGACGCGATCGCGCGGGAGGCGGGCCCGCTCGGGCAGGTCCTGCGCGGCGTGCGCGCGCACGAGCAGTCCGACCCGGACGGCGTCATCGCGGCCGGGATGGACCCGGTCGCGGTGTCCCGCGCCTACCTCGCGTGCCTGCGCGACGCCCTCGCGATCGCCCGGACGGTCACGCGCGAAGGCTGACGTTCACGCGCCGGTTCCCGCCCGACCCCCCGTCCGGGGGAAGATCGGGGCATGGACGACCGTGACCTGTCGCACCTGAGGAACTGCGTCACGCTCGCGCGCGACGCGTTCGAGGCTGGCGACGAGCCGTTCGGCGCCTTGCTCGTCGGGCCTGACGGCCGCCTGCTGGCGGCGGACCACAACCGGGTGGCCGGCGGCGACGCGACGCGCCACCCCGAGCTCGCGCTGGCGCGCTGGGCCGCGGAGCACCTCTCGCCCGACGAGCGCGCCGGGTCCACCGTGTAC
>JAEZBT010000443.1 GCA_023426865.1 Actinomycetes bacterium | reverse complement strand
GGTCGGGGCGACGCGCGCCGCGGGCTCGCCGACAAGGGCGTCGAGGGCCGGCGACCCGAGGCGCACGGGCTGCGGCGTCGCGGTGATCTTGGCCTGCCGGGTGAGGGTGCGGACGTCGGCCATCTGCTCGGGCAGCACGAGCGTCACGACGTCGCCTCCGGCGCCCGCGCGCGCCGTCCGGCCGGACCGGTGCAGGTAGGCCTTGTGCTCGGCCGGCGGGTCGACGTGGACGACGAGACCGACGTCGTCGACGTGGATGCCGCGCGCGGCGATGTCGGTCGCGACCAGCACGCGCACCTCGCCCGAGGCGAAGGCCGCGAGGTTCCGCTCGCGCGCCGGCTGGCTGAGGTTGCCCTGCAGGTCGACGGCGGGGATGCCCGCGCTGGTCAGCTGCTTGGCGAGCTTCTTCGCCTGGTGCTTGGTGCGCGTGAACAGCAGGCGGCGCTGCGTACCGGAGGCCAGGTGCTCGACGACCTCGCGCTTGGTCGTGGGCCCGTCGACGGTGAAGAGGTGGTGGGTCATCGCCACGACCGGGGACTCGGCCGGGTCCACCGAGTGCCTGAGCGGGTCGTGCATGAACCGCCGCACGAGCTCGTCCACGCCGTTGTCGAGGGTGGCCGAGAAGAGCAGCCGCTGGCCGCGCGCCGGGGTGGCGCCCATGAGCCGCTTCACGCCGGGCAGGAAGCCGAGGTCGGCCATGTGGTCGGCCTCGTCGAGCACGGTGACCTCGACCCCGTCCAGCGTGAGCACCTTCTGCTTGAGCAGGTCCTCCAGCCGCCCCGGGCACGCGACGACGACGTCGACGCCGGCCGCGAGGGCGACCTCCTGCCGGTGCTGGGTGACGCCGCCGAAGATCGTGGTGATGCGCAGGCCCGCGGCCTCCGCCAGAGGCGCGAGGGTGGCGGCGATCTGGGTGGCGAGCTCGCGCGTCGGGGCGAGGATCAGGCCGCGCGGACGCCGGGCGCCCGTCCGGCCGCCCGCGAGTCGGGCGACCACGGGAAGTGCGAAGGCGAGGGTCTTGCCGGAGCCGGTGCGACCGCGGCCGAGCACGTCACGGCCCTCCAGCGTCGCCGGCAGCGTGGCCCGCTGGATCGGGAAGGGCTCGGTGATGCCGGCGGCGCTCAGGACGCGGGCGAGGTTCTCGGGCACGCCGAGGGAGACGAACGAGGGTGCAGAAGGCACGGGTGGGTAGTCCTCACGGGGATCGAGGTCGGGGCTCGCGGCGGCTTGCCGGGCACTTCTGGAGAAGAGGTGGCCCGCCGGTGCTCCACGACGGAGGGCGCGCAGATCGCGCGGCCCTCGCCGCCAGTATGCCCTACCGGGTACCTCCGTGTCGCCCAGTCATCCCATGACCCCTCGCGCGGCGCCTACTCGAGCCGCCTCCCGGTGCGCATCATCACGAGCCCGGAGGCGATCAGCAGCATGGCCGCCGCTCCGAGAACGAGGACCTGCTGCGCCGGGGCACCCGTCGCGGCCAGCCGTGCCGGCGCGCCGTGCGCGATCGCGTACGGCGAGAAGCCGTCGGTCGCGAACGTGAGCGTCCCCGACGTACTGTCGTACGTCGCCGGGATCGGGACGACCGAGGAGCCCGTGTCGTGGAGCACCACGTAGTCGGTGAAGCCCCTCAGGTCCTTGTCCAGCTCGAGCGTCACCTCGGCGGGGGCGCTCAGCGTGGTGACGTCCGACACCCAGGCCGCGCCGGTGTCGCCCTGCTGGATCTGCTGCTCGAGCGAGAGATCGACGTAGCCGGCAATGGTGCGCCGTCCCGCAGCCGCCACGAAGTCGGCGGCATCGGGGGGCGTCGGGAGGTCGTCGACGTCGAGCTGGGCGTTGCCGTGGATGTCTCCCGCGGGCACCTCGATTCCGGCCGACACGATCACATCGGTGCCCGTGACGTCGCCCGCCGGGTCGGCCACCGGTTCGAAGACCGCCGACAGCGACAGGTTCAGGGCCGGCATGGTGAAGGTGTACTGGGCCGCGTTGCCCGTGATCGGCTCCACCGGGACGGTGCCGCCTCCGATGCCGGGCGGACCGGCGTACTCGAACTCCCCCGAGACGAACTGGTACTCGTGGTCCGGGAGCAGGAGGAGCGTGACCTCGCTGCCCTCCTCGATCATGAAGCTGAAGTACACGCCCTGGTCGACCTGGGCCCAGCCGCGGGACGCCAGCACGCAAACCTGACCGCCGATGACGGGGTCCGTCGCGTCCCAGCCCTCTTCCCAGCTGAAGTTCACCAGGCGGGGGGCGGCCGAGGTGAGGTGGTAGGTCGTGGCACTCCTGGCGAGCACGTACCGCTTGTCCGGGTCGTTCCCGAAGTCGCCGACGGTGTCGGCCGGGACGAGGGTCGGATCGACGAGCGGGGCTTCGACGTCGATGCACCCGGGCTCCTGCCTCGGCCACACGACAGAGACCCCGTTGGGCACACCCAGGGTGGCGAAGGTGGCGTCGATCTCCCCGCCGGCGGCCACCTGTACCTGGTCCGCATCGAACCCGGCGAAGGCCGCACCAGCGGCGACGATCCTGATCACGCCGTTCGAGTCTGCGCCGACGCTCGCACCCGGCCCCGCGCCGGTGATCCCTGCCGTAGCGGCGGTGGTGAACACCTCGAGCAGTGCGGTCCCGGTGGCGCCCGGGTTGTAGGTGCTCACGTTCCTGTCCGTGACGACCCCGACCGCGGACGGCGCAGCCTGAGACCCGACCCGGACATGGATCGCACCGTCGAGCGAGACGCTGTCGGAGGCGAGTCCGCCCTCCAGGAAGAGCCCCGTCCCGCCGTCCTCCCCTCCGATGAACGCGAAGCTGCCGTGGTCGTCCCCACCGTCGAACGACAGGCCCTCGGCGTTCGTCCCGAACGAGGCGTACCCGGACGCGCCGATGAAGAACGAGTCGCTGCCCTGGACCTCCACCGCACCGTACGGGGTGGGGGCGCCGGCGTTGGCCGACCCGTCGAAGTCCACCGTCCAGAACGTGACCGCCGGCGGGATGTCGATGCGGTCCACCGTCACGCCGGGCACGTTGTTGGCCGTCCGCACACCGTCCTGGACGAGGACGACACTGCCGACGCTGAGGGTGCCCGGGATGCCCGGTGGCGGGCCCGGAGGGTCACCGGGGCCACCGGGGCCACCGGGGCCACCGCCCGGCGGGGTGTACTCGTAGGTGTTACCCGCGACCACCGTGGCATCGGTCGCCGGAATGCTCTGGCCCGCCCGCACCCGCACGGTGACCGTGCTCGTCCCGACACCGACCGTGAGGTGGTCGGCGGAGATCGCGGTCGCGGTCTGGCCGATGGTCCCGATCTCGACCCGGGGCGTGTCGGTGCCGTCGAACGTGAGGGTTCCTCCGGAGACGGCGATGCCGGGCCCGTCGACGGCCGCGATCTCGCTGATCCCGATCAGGTGGACGGTCAGGTCCACCCCGCTGGCGGTGATGCTGATCAGGTTGACGTCGTTGAGGATCAGCAGCGTCCCGCCGTCCCAGCAGTACGCGTTGTCGAGGGGCGGCGTGGCGGTCGTGCACGAAGCGCCCGGCTCGACGGGCACACCGTCGACGGAGAGCCCGGCACCCGGCACAAGATCCATCGCCAGCGGCAGGGCGGCGTCGGCTCCGGCACCTGCCGGTTCCGCCGGCGGGGCCTCCGAGGGAGGAGCCTCGCCCTCGGCCCGGACCCCGGCGACGGGCTCGGCGCCGGGCTCGCTCGACGCACCGGAGTCGCTCGGGGCACCGGCGTCGGTCGGGGCACCGGGCGCGGTCGGGGCCGCCGTGTCGGCGACACCTGCCGGTTCCACCGTCCCGTCGTCCGGAGCGGGACTCTCGTCCTCCACGACGGCGACGAGGGGCTCGGTATCCGACGCAGGGTCGGCCATCGCAGGTTGCGGCGGGACGGCCACCGCCCCGAGGACCGCGAGTCCGAGCGTCACGCCCGAGACCAGGAGAGTCTTGCCCACCGAGGAACGCGCGCTGACCGACATACCCGCAACACCGGCTTCCAACCCGACGCGAGAAAGTGACGCACCTCTCAAGATCATCGACAATACTACGCCGGAGTTGAGGGGCGAGGCCTGGGGTACGTTGCAGAATTCCCACGGTGCATTCCTGCGATATTCACGAATGAGCCGCGAATGGCGGGGTCACGGTGCGAGTCTGGGCTCGCCCGGGTGCCGCTACGGCGTGTGCCGCATCCCGCAGGCCCACCAGCCGCCGTCGAGTCGTGTCGGGTCCTCACACTCCATCCCCCACATGTCCCAGCCCTGGGGGCTCGTGTCGTTCGGGGTGTAGATGTAGCCGCCGGCGTCGTCGGGGATGCTCGCCCACTGCGGCACGAACACGCTGCCGTCCGACCCGATGCTGATCAGGCCGTCCTCGTTGGCGGAGAGGTGGGCCAGGTCCTCCGGCAGCTCGGTGTAGTACTCCGACTCGTGCTTGGTGCCCTCGACCCAGGCGACGACGGCATCCAGGCCCTCACGGTCCCGGTCGAAGTCGGCGTTCCGCGAGTCGCCGAAGAGCCCGAAGATCTCGCCGAACATCCCGAACCACCAGACGAGGCCGCCGACGCCGGCGACCGCCAGCACGGAGATGACCGCCACGAAGACCCACCACCCGATCCGACGTGCGCCCACTGTGTGCATGCCGGTGACGCTAACGACGCAGGTCAGGGCACCGCGGGTGGCAATGCAATCGTCACGTGCGGGTCATGTGTGCGTTTCGTGGGCGCTCTCCCGGACGACGCTCGCCGCCCGAGCGCCCGCACCCGCCGGCACGGGGCCACGCCGCGACGGGTGCGCACCCGGGACTGGGTGGCGCCCACCTGACGATCGTCGTCTGGCGCCGGGCCCTCCACCTCGCGGTCGAGGCGGTCTCCATCGCCGGTTCGGCCCGGCGCCCGGGACGGCGGGCCCGGGGCCGGACGCGGCGGCACGGCGCGCGTTCCTAGCGTCGAGACATGGCCATCGCAACGCGTCCCGCACCTCGACCGACGACCACTCCGGCGCGCCGGCTGGTCTACCCCGTCGCCCTGGCGGCACTCGCCGTCGTCGTGGTGCTCGCATGGGGCGTGCTCCGCGGAGGCCGGGGCGGCGAGGTCCAGGAGGTGCCCGAGGGCGCCACCCAGAACGGCTGGGAGGGCATCGACGACAGCGACGACCCGCGGCTGGTGTCATTCCCCTGGGTGACGGGCCAGGTGCGCGACGGCGACGTGGCGGTGGTGCTCGCGCACGTCGCGGAGCGGTTCAACGCGGAGGTGGAGCCGATCGACGTCGCGAGCTCGTGGGGCTGGGCCTACCGCCCGGTCCGCGGGCACGACGAGGGCCTGTCGAACCACGCGTCGGGGACCGCTGTCGACTTCAACGCTCCACTGCACCCGCTCGGGTCGTCGGGCACGTTCACCGACGAGCAAGTCGCGCGGCTGCGCGCGATCCTCGACGAGGTCGCTCCCGTGCTGGCCTGGGGTGGCGACTTCGACCGCCCGGACGAGATGCACATCGAGGTCGTCGGGACGCCCGACGAGGTGGCCGCGGTCGCCGCGCGGCTGACCGGTGGCTAGGCGGGACGACCGGTTCCCGGTGCGAGCACCAGGCTCCCGGGGCCGGTGGACTCGCAGTCCCGCAAGCCTCCGGAGCGGTGACGGCCACAGCGGCACACGCCGTCAGCCGGGTCTGCTGTCGGTGTGGTTGACACCTGTTGTGGTTGATCATGCTGCGGTTCGGGCGGCTTGTGGGGCGAAGGCGAGCTCGTACTCGACCGGGGTGAGCTTGCCCAGGGCGCGTTGACGGCGGCGG
>JAEZBT010000419.1 GCA_023426865.1 Actinomycetes bacterium | reverse complement strand
CCCCGGCCCCGGCGGAGGACCCGACCGCGGCGAGACCGCCGGGCAGCGGGCGCCACAGGTGGCAGACCGCCAGCGCGAGCGCGTCGGCGGCGTCCGCGGGATGCGGGGCCTCAGCGAGCCCGAGGATCCGCGCGACCATCGCTTGGACCTGCGCCTTCGGCGCGCGACCGTGCCCGGTCACCGCTGCCTTGACCTCGCTCGGCGTGTGCAGGGCCACGGGGATCCCCCGCCGGGCGGCAGCCAGCATGACGACGCCGGAGACCTGCGCCGTGCCCATGACCGTGCGCAGGTTGTGCTGCGCGAAGACCTGCTCGACGGCGACCGCGTCCGGCGCGTGCCGGTCCAGCCACGCGTCCACCTCGGTGGCGATCGTCGCCAGCCGGAGCTCGGGCGCGGTCCCCGGGTCCGAGCGCGCGACTCCGACCTCGACGAGGACGGCACGTCGCCCCGCGGCGGAGTCGACGACGCCGAGCCCGCAGCGGGTCAGGCCTGGGTCGACTCCGAGCACGCGCACGCGCCCAGTGTCACAGGCCCGACGGGCCGAGGGCGGCGCGGCACGCGGCGAGGGACCGGGGTCAGTCCTCGTCCTCGAGCGCCGCCATGACGTCGTCGGACGCGTCGAAGTTCGCGAACACGTTCTGGACGTCGTCGCTGTCCTCGAGCGCGTCGACGAGCCGCAGGATCTTGCGGGCGCCCTCGACGTCGACCTCCACCTGCGTGGCGGGGACGAACTGCGCCTCGGCGGAGTCGTAGTCGATGCCCGCGTCCTGCAGCGCGGTCCGCACGGCGACGACGTCGCTGGCCTCACTCATGACCTCGAACACCTCGCCGAGGTCGTTGACCTCCTCCGCGCCCGCGTCGAGGACGGCGGTGAGGACGTCGTCCTCCGTCAGGCCGTCGGCCTTCGGCACGATCACGACGCCGCGGCGCGAGAACAGGTACGACACCGAGCCCGGGTCCGCCATCGTGCCGCCGTTGCGAGTGAAGGCGACGCGCACGTCGGAGGCGGCACGGTTGCGGTTGTCGGTCAGGCACTCCACGAGGACGGCGATGCCGCCCGGGCCGTAGCCCTCGTACATGATCGTCTGGTAGTCCGCGCCGCCGGCCTCCTGGCCGGAGCCGCGCTTCACCGCCCGGTCGATGTTGTCGTTCGGGACCGACGTCTTCTTCGCCTTCTGGATGGCGTCGAAGAGGGTCGGGTTACCGGCCGGGTCGCCACCGCCGGTGCGGGCCGCGACCTCGATGTTCTTGATCAGCTTGGCGAAGAGCTTGCCCCGCCGGGCGTCCACGACAGCCTTCTTGTGCTTGGTCGTAGCCCACTTGGAGTGACCGGACATGCAGGGGCTCCTCAACGGCTCTCGACGATGGTGACGAACAGATGGTGGAGGCGTTGGTCCCCCGTGAGCTCGGGGTGAAAGGACGTGGCCAGCACGTCGCGCTCCCGCACCGCCACGATCCTACCGGCGGCGGGCCCGCGCTCCACCCGGGCGAGCACCTGCACGTTCGGGCCGACCTCCTCCACCCAGGGCGCCCGGATGAAGACGGCGTGCACCGGGTCGGTCGCGCTGTCCGGCACGCCCTCGACGACGAGGTCGGTCTCGAAGGAGTTCACCTGCCGCCCGAAGGCGTTGCGGCGCACGGTCACGTCGAGGCCGCCGAGCGTCTGCTGATCCTCGATCCCGCCGGTGATGCGGTCGGCGAGCAGGATCATGCCCGCGCACGAGCCGAACGCGGGCAGGCCACCCGCGATCGCCGCCCGCAGGGGGTCGAAGAGGTCGAACGCCCGGAGCAGCTTGTCGATGGTCGTGGACTCGCCGCCAGGGATGACGATCCCGTCGAGGCCGCCGAGCTCGCTCGGGCGACGCACGGGCACGGCGTGCGCACCGGACGCCTCGAGGATGGCGGCGTGCTCACGCACGTCGCCCTGCAGCGCCAGTACCCCGATCCGCGTCACGGTGGGCGATCCTACGTCGTCGGCCACCGCACCCCGCGACGGGGTCAGTGGGCCGGGACGCGGTCCCCGACGTCCGTGCGCCCCGCGGCGCCGGGAGGGGCCGGCGGGCCGACCTCGGCCGACCACGCGTGCACCTGCTCCGCCAGCCGCTCCAGGCCCTCGAGCACCGCGTCCCGGCCGGCGGCCAGCGAGACCCGCACGAACCCGTGCGCGCCCGCGCCGAACGTCGACCCCGGCGCCACCGCGACGTGCCGGTCGGCGAGCAGCCGCCGCGCGAACGCGTCGCTGTCGCTCGTCGCGGCCGAGACGTCGACCATGAGGTAGAACGCGCCCGCCGGTCGGACGCACCGGATCCCGCGCGCCTCGAGGAGGCTCACTGCGGCGTCCCGCCGCTCGCGGTACGCGTCGCGGGCCGCGACGACGTGGTCCTGCGGCCCTCGGAGGGCCGCGAGGGCCGCCCTCTGCCCGATGGTCGAGGGGCACGAGATGGTCGCCTCGGCGAGCTGGCCGATGAGGTCGTGCAGCGTGGGGTCCGGCACGACGACGTACCCGACCCGCCAGCCGGTCATGGCGTGGGCCTTGGAGAACGTGAAGAAGCTGAGCACCCGGCCATCGGTGTCGAGCCGCGTCACGCCCTCGTGCGGGGCGTCGAACGTGAACTCCTCGTAGCACTCGTCCGACAGGACCCACAGGTCGTGGCGCCGCGCGACGTCCACGATCCCCTCGAGCACGGCCCGCGGGTACACCGCTCCGGTCGGGTTGTTCGGGGAGCACACCACGATCGCCCGTGTCCGCGGGGTCACGGCACGCTCGACGTCCGCCGGGTCGGGCACGAAGCCGGCGGAGGCCCGAGTCGGGTAGGTCCCCACCGCCAGCCCGGCCGAGACCGCAGCCATGCGCCAGTTCGGGAACTCCGGGTCGGGCAGCAGGACCTCCTCGCCGGGCGCGAGGGCCGACGCGAGCGCCATCGTCAGGCCGTGCATCGCGCCGTGCGTCACCACGACCTCGTCGGCGGTCGTCGACCGGCCGGTGGTGGCGGTGACGCGCCCGGCGAGGGCCTCGCGCAGCTCGGCGAGACCCGTGCTCGACGAGTACCCCGTGTGGCCCGCCCGTGCGTCGGCGGCGGCCGCGGCGATGACGTGCTCGGGGGTGGTCATGTTCGGCTCGCCGACCTCGAGGCGGATGGCCTCCGGGTCGCGGAGCGCGAGCTCCATGAGCGTGCGGATGCCGCTGCGCGGGATGGCCGCGACCGGCGACGTGATGATCGGCATGCCAGCACGCTATCCGCCCGGCGGGCACATGCGTACCGATCAGTACGGAAGTCGCCACGGATACGATCGCGAGTGTGAGCGGCGCCACACAGCCTCCCTACGGACCGCCTCCGTACGGTCAGCGTCCCTACGGTCAGCCTCCGTACGGTCAGCCTGCGTACGGGCCGTACGGCTACACGCAGCCGTACGGCGCACCCCAGCGGCCGCAGAAGACCTCCACCACCGGCCCGAAGATCACCGTCGTGCTCGGCGTCGTCGCCCTCCTCGCCGCGATCGCGCTGCTCGTCGTCGGCGGACTCGCTGTCGCGCGCACGCTGCCGACCGACGTGCTCGAGCTGGACGGGTCACCCGGCGACGCGGTGGTCGGCGTGGTCGACGTCCCGGGTGCCGGTGAGGTCGACCTCGCCGCGGACACGTCCTACGCGATCTACCTCGTGCAGGACTCGGGCTGGTCGTTGCGCGTCGCCGACCCGTCGGTGACCTCGCCCGACGGGCGCCGCGTCGACGTGCGCGGGCCGTCGTACAGCTCGACCGTGACGATGGGCGGCACGCACGCCGAGGCCATCGCCTCGTTCACATCCGCCCGGGCCGGCACGTACGTCGTCGACTCCGACGCCGTCGGCGACGCGGACACGCGCCTCTTCGTCGTCGAGGACGAGGGGCTCGGCGGCTTCCTCGGCGGCCTCTTCGGTGGCGTCGCGGGCATCCTCGGCGGCGTCTTCGGTGGCGTGGTCGCGCTCGTCCTGCTCGTCGTCGGCGGGATCATGTGGGGCGTGCGGCGGGGCAACGCCCGGAGCCTCGGCCTGCGGTAGGCACGCGCGCGGGCGATGGCCTCGTCAGTCGACGAGCCCCTCGTCCGGCAGGTCGCGCACGACGCCGTCCCACCCGTCCAGGAGCTCGCGCACCAGGGGCACGAATGCCTCGGGGAACACCTCCTCGGCGACCACCTCCAGCGCGTCGAGGTCCCACCAGCGGACCTCATCCATGAAGCCGCGCTCGACGTCGGTCCAGCCGTGCGTCTCGATGGGGCCGGGCTCAGGCAGGCGGGCGAGGAAGAACGCCTCGTCCTGACGCACGGTGCGGGCCGCGAAGTCGAACACGGCGCGGCGGCGCGCCACCGGTCCGACCACGTCGGCCGGGTCGACGACCAGCCCTGTCTCCTCGCGCAGCTCGCGCACCGCCGCCGCGACGGCCGTCTCGCCGGGGTCGATGCCGCCGCCCACGGTGAACCACCAGCTCCGCGACGGGTCGTCGACGTCGTGCCCGCGCACCATCAGCACGCGGCCCGCCGCGTCCAGCAGGATGAGCCGCGCCCCGCGCCGGAAAGGGACCCCGTCAGGACCCTCGACCCAGTCCGTGCCGAGCTGCGTCACGCCCGCACCGGTCGGCCCCGGCTCCGCGGCCTTGCGCGGGATCCGGGCCGTCACCAGCCCCGCTCGGCCAGGCGGTGCGGCTCGGGGACGTCCTCGACGTTGATGCCCACCATGGCCTCGCCGAGGCCGCGGGAGACGTCGGCGATGACGCCCGGGTCGTCGAAGAACGTCGTCGCCTTGACGATCGCGGCGGCGCGCTTGGCGGGGTCACCGGACTTGAAGATGCCGGAGCCGACGAAGACGCCCTCAGCGCCGAGCTGCATCATCATCGCCGCGTCCGCCGGGGTGGCGATGCCGCCGGCGGTGAACAGGACGACCGGCAGCGTGCCGGTCTGGGCGATCTCCTTGACCAGGTCGTACGGCGCCTGGAGCTCCTTGGCCGCGACGTACAGCTCGTCCTCCGGCAGCGACGTGAGGCGGCGGATCTCGTCGCGGATCTGCCGCATGTGCGTGGTCGCGTTCGAGACGTCGCCCGTGCCGGCCTCACCCTTGGAGCGGATCATCGCCGCACCCTCGGTGATGCGGCGCAGCGCCTCGCCGAGGTTGGTCGCGCCGCAGACGAACGGCACGGTGAACGCCCACTTGTCGATGTGGTGGGTGTAGTCGGCCGGCGTGAGCACCTCGGACTCGTCGACGTAGTCGACGCCGAGGGACTGCAGCACCTGCGCCTCGACGAAGTGCCCGATCCGTGCCTTGGCCATGACCGGGATGGAGACGGCGTCGATGATGCCCTGGACGAGGTCGGGGTCGCTCATCCTGGCGACGCCGCCCTGCGCGCGGATGTCGGCGGGAACCCGCTCGAGGGCCATGACGGCGACGGCCCCGGCGTCCTCGGCGATCTTGGCCTGCTCAGCGGTGACCACGTCCATGATCACGCCGCCCTTGAGCATCTCGGCCATGCCGCGCTTGACCTTCGCGGTGCCGATCATCGTGGGGTTGTCGCTCACGTTCATCCCTCGGTCGGTGGTGGGTGCCGTCGTCGGCGGGGGCGCGCGGGCCGGCTCGGCCGGGCACGGGTGCCGTCCGGGTGGACCGGCGGCGGTGCCGTCATCCTAATGCTGGCCGTGGACGGGCCTCTCCGGCATTTCGGTGGCCGGGCCCGCAGGCCGGGTCAAGCGGCCTGCGCCACCCTGCGCAGCGCCTCGGGCCAGTCGTCGTCGATCTCCACGGTCTGCGGCAGCGGCGCGTGCCCGGCCAACCTCAGCCCCCGGACGACGAGCTTGTGGCGGACGCGCTGGGCCTGGGCCACGGCCTCGTTGTGGAACCGTCGTGCGAGCTGCACCCGGTACCAGGCCGCCGCCAGTGCCGCGACCAGCTCCGTCCCGCCGGGCTCGGCCGCGAGGGCCGCCACCTCGTCGTCGTCGGCCAGCGCCTCACGGACCGTGCGGGACAGCTCGCTCTCCGCCAGGTCCGGGTCGAGCGGGTCGGCGTCCCGCCCACCCGGCCCGTCCGGGCCCAGCATGCGATCGAGGTCGGGCAGCGCCGCGACCAGCTCCGCACGCCCGTACCCGCCCGCCGACAGCGCCGCCCAGGCGGCCTCGCCGACCAGGACGGAGCTCACCGGGTCGAGCAGCCCCGACGATGCCAGCTCGGCCGCCGCGGACGCGCGCCGCACGAGCTGGTTCTCCAGCGCCGCGCGCGACGTGCCGACCTTCCGGTGCAGGCGGTCCAGCCTGTTGGCGACGACCCACACGAGCCAGAGCAGGAGGAGCAGCGCCACCGCCGCGATGAGGGTGGCCTCGGACCAGGTCATCACGGCTCGTCCACCTCCAGCGCCCCTTGGCCCCGACGCGAGGACGGGTCCTCGCCCACCCGCACCCGCGGGCCGCCGGCGAGCACCATCTCGTACACCGTCAGGACCTGCTCGGTGACCACCGACCAGTCGTACCGGCGCACGACGGACGACGCCCGCTCCGCCGTCCGGTGCCGCCGCTCGGGGTCGCGCAGCACCTCGACGAGCGTGCGCGCGAGGGCGGCGCTGTCGCCGTTCGGGAACAGCACGCCGGCCTCGCCGTCGTCGAGCACCCGCCGGAACGCCCCCAGGTCGCTCGCGACGACCATCGCCCCGGCGCTCATCGCCTCGACGAGCACGATGCCGAAGCTCTCGCCGCCCGTGTGCGGGGCGCAGTAGACGTCGACCGAGCTGAGGAGGCGGGCCTTGTCCTCGTCCGAGACCCCGCCGAGGAACTCCACCGCCGAGGCCGCCGGGCCGAGCGCGGCACGGGCCTCCTCGGCCCCCGTGTCGCCGCGCCCCGCCACGAGGAACCGGGCGCCCGGGATCGCCTCGAGCACCGCCGGGATGGCGGCGGTGAGCACGGGCAGACCCTTGCGCGGCTCGTCCAGCCGCCCGAGGAAGGCGATCGTCGGGCGCTCCGGCGTGCCCGTCCACCGCGGGTCGGCCTCGGCCTGCTCGAAGACGTCGGCGTACACCCCGTTCGGGATGACGACCGCGTCGCCCCCCAGGTGCTCGACCAGGGTGCGCCGCGCGTCCTCGGAGACCGCGATGCGGGCGGCGATCTTCTCCAGGCTCGGTCGCACCAGCGGGTGGGCGACCTGCAGAGCGCGCGACCGCAGCAGGGCGGTGTGGAACGTCGCGACGATGGGCCCCGTCGCGACCCAGAGCGCGAGCATCCCGAGGCTCGGGGTGACCGGCTCGTGCAGGTGCAGGATGTCGAAGTCACCCGCGGTGACCCAGCGGCGGACCCGCCGGGCGCTCATCGGCCCGAACGTCATGCGCGCGACCGAGCCGTTGTACCTGACCGGGACCGCCCGCCCGGCCGGCGTGATGTAGTCCGGCAGGGGCGTGTCGTCGTCCGCCGGCGCCAGGACGGACACGCTGTGCCCGCGACGCTCGAGCGCCTCGGCGAGGTCACGCACGTGGAACTGGACGCCGCCAGGGACGTCGAAGGAATAGGGGCAGACGATTCCGACCCGCAGCGGCTCGACGGTCATGCGTCCTCCTCGACCGGCCCGTGCGCGGACGCGTCGCCCGCAGCCGCCCTCCCGCCCGCGACGGCCGTCGTGGCCGCGTAGCGGGCCGGGTCGAGGTCGTCGACGAAGACCCGCTGGAGCATGTGCCAGTGCGTCGGGTGCTCGGCGATGTCGGCGCCCAGCGCATCCACCCAGCCCTGCGTCATAGCCGCGACGCGTTCGGCGCGCGGCAGGTGGTCGGGCACGGGCACCGGCGGGGCGAACGTGATGACCAGACCCCACGGCGTCCCGGCGGCCTTGCGGCGGGCGCCGTGCAGCCGCTCGTGGCGCAGGAGCGTCGGCACGAGGAGCGCCCCGGTGGCGACGGCCAGCGCCGCCGGGCCGGCCGCCACGCGCGCCCGCTCACCCAGCAGCGTCACCTCGACCCCGCGCGAGGTGAGGTCGCGGTCGGCGAGCAGCGGGACCAGGACGTCGCCGCCCTTGAGCACGCGGACCAGGTCGCGGAAGACGTCGGTGCCCTTGTCGAGCGGGATGATCCGCATGCCGATGGCCTCGCGCATGGCCACGAAGGCGTCGAAGACCTCTGCCGGCTCCAGGCGCTCCGCGACGGTCGTGACCGGCGCCAGGTGCACCGTCGCCCACGCCCCCGCGAGGTCCCAGTTCCCCTGGTGCCCGAGCGCGAGGACGACCGGCAGGCCCTGGCCGCACGCCTCGAGCACCGTGGCCTCGCCGACGGGCCGCATCCGCGCGTCGATCTGCTCGGGCGTGAGCCTCGGGAGCGCGAACGCCTCGGCGTAGTACCGCAGGTAGCTGCGCATGCCCTCCAGGCTCAGCCGCCGGATCTCACGGGGGGGCGCCCCCGGACGGGCGCGGCAAAGGTTCGCCTCGAGCCGTCGCACGCCCGAGCCGTGCAGGAGCCACGCGACGTCGGCCGCGACGCGCATGATCGCCCGCGACACCGGCTCCGGCGCCGCCGCGAAGAACCGGAAGGCGAGCAGCGTCGCGCGACCGCGGCCCACGGGCCTCACCGTCGGCCCGCCGCGAGGATCTGGCGACGGACCACCACGATCCGCTGGACGACGGTCACCATGCTCGCGGCGGCGAGCACGCCGAGCGCGATCGTCAGCACGAGCCCCGGCGCCCCGATGCCGACGACGCCCGCCGCGGTGAGCGCGACGACGAGCCGGTCGCCCCGCTCGGCGATACCCACGTTCGCCGTCATGCCGATGCCCTCGGCGCGCGCGCGGACGTAGGGCACGATCGAGCCCAGGACGAGGCAGGCCAGGCCGAGCGCAGCGCCGACCGGGTCCTCGCCCGGCCCGGCGAGCCAGACGACGATGCCGACGAAGATCGCGCCGTCGGCGAAGCGGTCGAGGGTGGAGTCGAGGAACGCGCCCCAGGGGCCCTGCCGGCCGGCCAGCCGGGCCATCAGCCCGTCGACGGCGTCGCTCATCGCGAAGAACCAGCAGACGAGCGCGCCGGCGAGCAGGCGCCCGGTCGGGAAGAGCACCAGCGCCGAGACCATGACGCCGAGCGTGCCGATGATCGTGACGGCGTCCGGTGAGAGCCCGGCCCGCAGCAGCGCCTTGGCCAGGGGGGTGAAGAGCCGGCCGAACCCGGCCCTCAGCTTGCTGATCACGCTCGTCCCTCCGTCGGCCAGGCGGCGGCCAGGCGCTCGCGCGTGTCGGCCAGCAGCTCCGGCAGGGTCTTGGTCCGCCCCACGACGGGCAGGAAGTTCGCGTCACCGGTCCACCGGGGCACGACGTGCTGGTGCAGGTGCGCGGCGATCCCGGCCCCGGCCGCGCTGCCCTGGTTGACGCCGAGGTTGAAGCCCTGCGCCCGGTAGGTGTCCCGCAGGGTCCGCATCGCGTCGGCGGTCATCGTGCCGAGCTCGACGGCCTCGTCGGCCGTGAGCTCGGTGTAGTCGCCGACGTGCCGGTACGGCAGGACCATGAGGTGCCCCGAGTTGTACGGGTAGAGGTTGAGCAGTGCGAACACGAGTCGCCCGCGGGCCACGACGAGCACCTCGGCGTCGTCGGTGGCGGCCGCGGCCCGGCAGAACGGGCACGTCTCGGGCCCGGCGCCGGTCGGCTTGTTCTCGCCTCCCAGGTAGACGGCGCGGTGTGGCGTCCACAGCCGCTGGAGGCCGTCGGGGTCGCCGGCGAGAAGGCCCGGCGACTCGACGACGGCGCTGTCGTCCTCCGGCACGCTCACACCTGCGCCCGGTCCCGGACCGCCTCGACGACGCGCGCGATCGCTTCGGCGACCGGCACCCCGTTGTCCTGACGCCCGTCGCGGTAGCGGAACGAGACGGCGCCCGCCGCCGCGTCCTCGCCGCCGGCGATGAGCACGAACGGCACCTTCTGCGTCGCCGCGTTGCGGATCTTCTTGCCGAACCGGTCGTCGGACAGGTCGAGCTCGGCCCGGATCCCCTGCGCGCGCAGCTGGGCGACGACGTCGGCCAGGTAGTCGTTGAACGGCTCGGCCACGGGCACGGCGAGCACCTGGACGGGCGCCAGCCACGCGGGGAACGCGCCGGCGTAGTGCTCGACGAGGATCGCGAAGAAGCGCTCGATCGACCCGAACAGCGCGCGGTGGATCATGACTGGGCGCTGACGCGTGCCGTCCGCCGCCGTGTACTCCAGCTCGAAGCGCTCCGGCAGGAAGAAGTCGAGCTGGATCGTGGACAGCTGCCACGTGCGCCCGATGGCGTCCTTCGCCTGGACCGAGATCTTCGGACCGTAGAACGCGGCGCCGCCCGGGTCGTCCACGAGGTCCAGCCCGGAGCCCGTGGCGACCTCCCGCAGCACCTCGGTCGCCTCGGCCCACGTGGCGTCGTCGCCGATGAACTTGTCGGGGTTCTTCGTGGACAGCTCGAGGTAGAAGTCGCTGAGGCCGTAGTCGCTGAGCAGGTCGAGGACGAACTGCAGGGTCCGCGCGAGCTCGGTGCGCATCTGGTCCCGAGTGCAGTAGATGTGCGCGTCGTCCTGGGTGAAGCCGCGGGCCCGCGTCATGCCGTGCACCACACCGGACTTCTCGTACCGGTAGACCGTGCCGAACTCGAAGAGCCGGAGCGGCAGCTCACGGTAGGAGCGGCCGCGTGACGCGAAGACGAGGTTGTGCATCGGGCAGTTCATCGGCTTGAGGTAGTAGTCCTGCCCCTGCCGCCGCACGTTGCCGCCGCCGTCGCGCTCCTCGTCGAGCTGCATCGGCGGGTACATGCCGTCCGCGTACCAGTCGAGGTGCCCGGAGATCTCGAAGAGCTTCGACTTGGTGATGTGCGGGCTGTTGACGAACGAGTACCCGGCCTCGACGTGCCGCCGGCGGGAGTACTCCTCCATCTCCATGCGGACGATGCCCCCCCTGGGGTGGAAGACCGCAAGGCCGGAGCCGATCTCATCGGGGAAGGAGAACAGGTCGAGCTCGTTGCCGAGCCGGCGATGGTCGCGGCGCTCCGCCTCGGCGAGCCGGTCGAGGTAGGCGGTCAGCTCGTCCTTGGACGGCCACGCCGTGCCGTACACGCGCTGGAGCTGCGGGTTCTTCTCCGAGCCGCGCCAGTACGCGGCCGCCGAGCGCATGAGCCGGAACCCGTTGCCGATGAGCCGCGTGCTCGGCAGGTGCGGGCCGCGGCAGAGGTCCTGCCACACCACCTGCTCGGACTCGCGGCCGGCGCCCCGGACGTTCTGGTAGATGCTCAGCCCGCCGAGCCCCACCTCGACCGAGGCGCCGTCGTCGGCCGCGGCCGGCGTGCCCTTGAGGCCGATGAGCTCGAGCTTGTAGGGCTCGCCCGCGAGGGCCACGCGCGCCTCGTCCTCCGACAGGTCCCAGCGCCGGAAGGTCTGCCCCTCCCGGACGATCCGGGCCATGACCTTCTCGAGGGCCTTGAGGTCCTCGGGCGTGAAGGGCGTCTCGACGTCGAAGTCGTAGTAGAACCCGTCGGTGATGGGCGGGCCGATGCCGAGCCGCGCCGACGGGTTGACCTCCTGGACCGCCTGGGCGAGCACGTGGGCGGCCGAGTGGCGCAGCACCGCCAGGCCGTCCGGCGAGTCGATCGTCACGCCCTCGACGACGGCGCCGTCGGTCACCTGGGCCGCGAGGTCCCGCAGCTCGCCGTCGACGCGGGCAACGACGACGTCGCGCCGGTCCGCGAAAAGGTCGGCCCCGGTGGTGCCGTCGTCCACGGAACGCTGGACGCCGTCGACGGTCAGGCTGATCGTGGGCACGGGGGAACCTCTCGTGAGTGCGGTGGTCGGCTCCTGATGCTAGCGAGGCCCGGACGGACCGACGATGAGGAGTCGGAGCGGGTGAATTTCGCGAAACCCACGCTCACAGGCGTGCCGGGGAGCAAACTCCGCCCGTTTGGCGTACTCCCGTAGAACCAGGGGTGGGCGATACTGGGTTCGAACCAGTGACCTCCTCGGTGTGAACGAGGCGCTCTACCACTGAGCCAATCGCCCGTGCGGCGAGCCAGGCTTGCCGCGACGTGGACGATGCTAGCGAATCCACAAGGTGCAGGCGAACCTGGTGGGCTGGCGGGCTGGACAGGAATGATCGGGCAGCGACTACCGGTAGGGAGGTGAGCGATGGCAGGTTCTGTGCCTGACGTTCGCGAGGTGGTCTCCATGCACCTCGTCCTCTCCGACGCGAGCGTTCTTCCCGTCAAGGCCGAGCTCACGTTCGAGAGCGCGGACCCCTACACGGTCCGGATCGAGTTCACCGGCACGCAGTCCGCGTGCACCTGGCTCGTCGGTCGCGAGCTCATCGCGCAGGGAGTCCTCGCCGACCCCAGCTCCCCCGCCGGCACCGGCGACGTGCGCATCTGGCGTGACGAGGACCCCGCCTACCTGCTCGTCGCCCTCAGCGGCGTCGAGGGCGACGCCCTCCTCGCCGGCCCGGCCGAGCCGTTCGCGCGCTTCCTGTCCGCCACCACGGCGCTGGTGCCGTTCGGCTCGGAGTCGAGCCGGATGGAGGACGAGATCTCGCGCCTCATCGTCAGCCTGCTCGACGCCTGAGCCGACCCGACGCCTGAGAGTCCCCCTCCTGAGGCGGTGCGTTCCGCGCCGCCTCCTCCCGTGTCCGCGCGCGTCTGCGGGTGCCTGCGAGGGCAGGCCCGGGACCCCTCAGGGATCCAGGTCCTGGGGCTCGCGCGCGGCGTACAGCGCGCGCAGCTGCGCCACCAACGGCCCCTGCACCACCGGTGACCCGTCGAGCGCCACGACCGGCGCGACCGTGCGCACCGACCCGGTGAGCCCCAGGTGGGCGCGGCCCGCCGCGACGTCGTCCAGGACGGCGTAGGGCAGCTCGCCCGGGCGCGCCTCACGGACGGGCAGCCCCGCCTGCGCGCCCCACTCGAGCACGAGCTCGCGTGTGATGCCGCCGAGGCAGCCGCTGCTCAGCGGCGGCGTGAGGACCTCTCCCCCGGTCTCGACGAAGACGTTCGTGCCGGTGCCCTCGCAGAGCTCGCCCACCGTGTTCGCCAGGAGCGCCTCGTCGGCGCCCTGGGCCTGCGCGTGCGCGAGGACGACCGCGTTCTCGACGTACGACGTGGTCTTCACGCCGGCGACCGCCGACCGTTCGTTGCGGACCCACGGCACCCGGACCACGCGGACGACGTCGGGCGGGTTCGCGGGGCCGGCGAGCACCAGCACCGTGGGCCGCCCCGGGATGCGCCCCGAGCCGAGCGGCCCGATCCCGGCCGTGACGGTGATCCGCAGCCGCCCGAGCCCGCTGCCCGCCGCGAGGACCTCGGCCACGGCGGACCGGATCAGGTCCTCGTCGGGCTCGGGCAGCCCGATCCCGACGGCGGAGTGGCGCAGCCGACGCAGGTGACGGGTGAGGGCGAAGGCCCGACCCTGGACGACGCCGCAGGTCTCGAAGACGCCGTCACCGACCGTCACGCCGTGGTCGAGCGGGGCGAGCCTCGGCTCGAGCGGGTCGCACAGCCGCCCGTCCACCCAGGCCACGGTGCCCTCGATACCCATCAGTGCCTCCCGTCCGGCAGTCTCTCGGTCGCCCCGCCAGCCTGGCACGAACCCGACGCGCCGGCAGCGAGCGTCACGAGCCGCGCCGCCTTGAGCTCGGTCTCGGCCCACTCGGCCCCGGGGTTGGAGTCCCAGGTGATGCCCGCGCCGGTGCCGAACCGCAGCCGGCCACCCTCCTCGGGCGTCCACCAGAACGAGCGGATCGTCACCGCCAGCTCGGCGCGGCCCGCGTCACCGTCGATCCAACCGAACGCACCGCAGTACGGGCCGCGCGGTACGGGCTCGAGCTCCCGGATGACCTCGAGCGCCGCGAGCTTGGGCGCCCCGGACACCGAGGCGGGTGGGTAGGTCGCCGCGAGGACGTCGGCCCAGCCGGCCTCGGGCAGGAGCGTGCCGACGACCGTGCTGACCAGGTGCACCAGGCCCGGGTGGTGCTCGACGGCGAGCAGCGCGGTGACCTCGACGCTCGCCGGTTCGCACACGCGCTGCAGGTCGTTGCGGACCATGTCCGTGATCATGACGTTCTCGGCAGCGTCCTTGGTGGTGAGGCCCTCCGCCGTCGGCGCGGTGCCCTTGATGGGTCCCGACGCCACGCGCCCGTCGGCCACCGAGCAGAACCGCTCGGGCGACGCGCTCACGAGCCAGACCGGCGGCAGCGGCCCGCCGTGCGGCACCTGGATGCCGCCCGCGAACGGCGCTGGGTTGCCCGCCGCGAGCCGGGCCCCGAGGGCCCCGGCCGCCGGCTCGTCACCCGCGCATCCGCCCAGGTCGGCCTCGAGGACCCGGCAGAGGTTCACCTGGTAGACGTCCCCGGCCCGGATACGGGCGCGGACGGCCTCGACGCCGGCCCGGTACTGCGCCTCGTCCAGCGACGAGCGCCACGGGCCCGTCGGGCCCGCCCACGGCTCTCTGCCCCGCCCCCACCTGAGATCCCCGCCCGGACCGGCGGCGTCGTCGCGGACGACGTCCGCGAAGCGCCAGGCCCGGCCGTCACCCTCGAAGTCCGCCACGACGACCCAGAAGCCGGCGCGCATCCGGTCCGCCTCCTCCGGCAGGCGGATGGACTCCACGGGCCGGCCGGCACGGATCCCCGCGAACCAGGCGTGCCCGGCGTCCGCGGCCGCGGCTGCCGGGTCATGAGAGGGGCGGGTGGCACGCACCCGCTCACGGTAGCTGGGACGCCTCGCGCCCCAGCCGGTGCTCGCCGCGGAGCGATCATCCGGTCCCGGACGGGTTCTGGGCCGCCGAGCGCCGTTCGAGTTGGACTCTCGTCGCGGCGGTCGGTTATTGTTCGGGACGCGCACGGAACGGGTTTCGGCCCAGGACGTGCCGCGCGGACGTAGCGCAGTTGGTAGCGCATCACCTTGCCAAGGTGAGGGTCGCGGGTTCGAGTCCCGTCGTCCGCTCGGAGGCGAGACGACCCGTAGGCTGAGGCCTCGGTGATCAGCCGAACGGTGGAGTGGCCGAGAGGCGAGGCAGCGGCCTGCAAAGCCGTACACACGGGTTCGAATCCCGTCTCCACCTCCACACAACACGGGCGATTGGCGCAGCGGTAGCGCGCTTCCTCGACACGGAAGAGGTCACTGGTTCGATCCCAGTATCGCCCACCAGCACGACACGAAGGCCGCCCGGGGCCCGGGCGGCCTTCGTGGTCCTGGCCGGGTGCGGAGTCAGACGCGCAGCGCGCCGACGGCGGCGTCGTACCTGTCGAGCACGACGTCCACAACGCGGGCGTCCGGCGCGAGCGGGCCGGTCACGACGTCCGCCCCGGCCTCGCTCAGCCGGTCGTGGAACCAGCCGGGCGCGAGCAGGTAGGTGGCGACGACCACGCGGCGGGCCCCCTGCCCGCGCAGCCGCGTGACGGCGTCGGGCACCCGCGGTCGCGCTGCGGAGCCGTAGGC
>JAEZBT010000378.1 GCA_023426865.1 Actinomycetes bacterium | reverse complement strand
CGTCGGGGGAGTCGGGCGTGCGGGCCGGGACCAGGTGCCGCGCGTCGCGCAGGTGTGCCAGGACGGCGGCGGCCTCGTCCCCGGACACGGACTCCCGCCGCATGGCGGCCCGGACGGAGCGCTCGTCGTCGGCGCCGCGGGGGAGCGTCGCCAGGGCTCGGGCGGCGGACGGGCTCAGGTCCTCCAGGACCACCGACCACCGGGGGTCCATGCCGACGCGGACCCGCGTCGGGCCCTGCCACAGCACGAGTCGCGTCCGAAGTCGCACGGCACCACCTTCACGAGCCATCACCGCCGGGCCCAGCCTTGCGGTCGGCGGGGATGGCCCGGGCGTTGTCCACAGGGCGCGTGCCGCACCCGCGTCCGCTGCAGACGCGGAGAGGGCGGCTCCCCGGTCGGGAACCGCCCTCTCGATCCGTCTGCTCAGGCCTTGCCGAGGATCCGGTTCAGCTTGGTGCCGCAGACCGGGCACACGCCCTTGGCCATCTTGCGCCCGTTGGCGACGACGACCTCGCCCTCGGCCTGCCGCTTCTCCTTGCACTTCACACAGTAGAACTCGCCCTTGTAGGTCTCGGCCATGAGTCGTCTCCGTTCAGAAGGCTTGCGTACCGGGACGTCATCTCCCGGCCGGCACCGATGTGCCCCGACCGGGTGGGGTCGGACGTCATCGTGCGCCGCAAGCGTAGTGGGCGGCTGCGGGCATTGCGCTCGCCACACGCACGACGCGCGGTCTTCGGCGCCTTCCGGACGCCAATTTCACCCGATTTGCGGGGTTGCCCACGCACGAGACGCCGTGCGAGGGGAGCGACAGGCCAGGGGACGGCCGACGTGCGCCGTCGGCGGGGACGGCTACCGTGCTGCTCGTGTCCCCCCGCGCCCGCCCGCCGGTCCCCCCGGACCCGTCGATGCCCGACGTCGAGGTCCGGCGCAGCCGTCGTCGCACGCGCACGGTGACGGCCTTCCGGGAGAACGGGCGGCTCGTCGTCGCCATCCCGGACCGGTTCACGCGCGTGCAGGAGCGCGAGTGGGTCCGGCGGATGGTCGCCCGGGTCGAGTCCTCCGAGCAGCGCCGTCGGCCGTCCGACGAGCGGCTCGCCGCCCGCGCGACCGAGCTCTCCCGGCGGTACCTGGGCGGGCAGGCCCAGCCGACGAGCGTGGCCTGGTCGTCGCGCCAGGGGCGGCGCTGGGGCTCGTGCACGGTCGCCGAGGGCGCGATCCGAATCTCGACCCGCGTGCAGGGCATGCCCACGTGGGTGCTCGACTACGTGCTCCTGCACGAGCTCGCCCACCTGCTGTGCGCGGGTCACGGGCCTGCGTTCTGGGCGTTGCTCGGCGGCTACCCGCACCTGGACCGCGCGCGCGGCTTCCTCGAGGGCGTCGCCCACGCGTCCGACATGCCGAACCCCGAGGAGGCCGACGGCACCACGACGGACGGCGGCCCGACGGACGGCGGCGTGCTCGACGGCGACGCGGCGGACCGGGCCCTCGCGGACGCCGGTGCGGAGCCGCGCTCGGCCTAGGACTCCTCGGGCTCCGGGGTGTCGTCGTCCGTGGCCTCGGGCTCGCCCAGGATCGCCGCGAGGGCGGCGTCGACGTCGGCGTGCTCGGTGCGCGTGGCCGCCAGACGGCCCGCGTAGCCGGCGGGGTCGTCGAGGTCCTCGGGGCCGGGCAGCAGGTCGGGGTGGTCCCAGACGGCGTCGCGCGAGCTCTGCCCGCCGTCCTCGGCGATCTGCGCCCAGAGCCTCGCGGCGTCGCGCGAGCGGCGCGGCCGCAGCTCGAGGCCGACGAGTGTGGCGAACGTGTCCTCGGCCGGACCGCCGGCGGCGCGGCGGCGGCGGATCATCTCGCGCAGCGCGGCCGTGTGGGGCAGGTGCGGACGCGCGGCCGCGGCGGTCACCTCGTCGACCCAGCCCTCCACCAGGGCGAGCGCGGTCTCCAGGCGCAGCAGGGCGGCGTCCTGCTCGGGGGTGGTGTCCAGGGAGAAGACGCCGTCGGACAGCGCGTCCCGCAGGGCCTCCGGGTCGGTCGGGTCGATCGAGCGGACCGCGTCCTCGAGGGAACCCGTGTCGATGGTGATGCCGCGCGCGTACGCCTCGACGGTGCCGAGCAGGTGCGCACGGAGCCACGCGACGTGCGTGAAGAGGCGGGCGAACGCGGCCTCGCGGAGCGCGAGGAACAGTCGCACCTCGTCGACGGGCACGTCGAGCCCCGAGGCGAACTCGGTGACGTTCCGGGGCACCAGGGCGACGCCGGGACCGTCCAGAAGGGGCAGGCCGATGTCGGTGCCGCCGAACACCTCCCGCGCGAGGGTCCCGGTCGCCTGGCCGACCTGCATGCCGAACACGGCGCTGCCGAGCTGGCGCATCATCTGGCCGCCGACGTCGCCCCCGGCCTCGCCCGCGCCGAACACCTCCGGTGCCTGGGTCCGCAGCGCGGCGACGAGGGCGTCCGCGACGGAGCCGGCCACCGGCTCGGCCAGGGTCCGCCAGCGCGGCATGGTGTGCTCGACCCACTCCGAGCGGCTCCACACGCGCACGGGCCCGCCGCCGGCGGGGAGGTCGGTCGCGGCGTCGAGCCAGGTCTCGGCGGCGGAGAACGCCGCTGCGGCCTCGCGCCGGTCGGCCGCGCCGACCGACGGGTCGCCCTCGGTGACCGCCACCTGGCGGGCCAGGTCGTGGGCGATCTCCCAGTTCACGGGCTCGTCGGCGGAGCTGTCGAGCACGCGCTTGATCTGGCCGAGCACCTGCCCGAGGGCCTCCGGGTCGTCCGCGATGCCCGCGGCTGCGGCGAGCGCCTCGAGGTCGAGCGGTGCGCCGTCAGGCCCCACGAAGCCGATCGAGCCCAGGTCGGGCAGCTCGCCGCGCGCGGAGAGGTCCTTGATGACCGAGTCGGCGTCGGGGCCCAGCATCGCGCGCAGAATGGCGTCCCACGGGCCCTCGCGGCGCGGCTCCTCCTCGTCCGGCCCTGTGGGCTCGGGGGGTGTCGTGCTCATCGGGCGGCTCCAGCGGTGTCGGGTAGGGCTCCACCGTAACGACTCAGGGCTGCCGGGGCGGTTCCCGCGAGGCCCGCAGCGCGCGCTTTCGCTGTCGGCGCAGCACCCGGGGACCCGCCCGGTTCGGGTCCTCGCGGCACGATGGGCGATGATGTCCCGGTGAACGAGCGGGGGGCAATCGGGCCGACCTGGCCTCCGGCGCCCCCGGCGGGTGCCCCGGAGGGCGAGCAGCCGCCGGCCGAGCTCGTCGCCGACCTGGCGTTCCGGCCGCCCGCGGACGCCGGCGAGCCGGCCACCGTGCCGGTCACACCGCGCGCGCTGACCCTCTCCATCGCGACCGTGACGACGGCGCTGCTCGTAGCCGGCGCCTCGCGGATGTCGGTGCCGTACGCGGTGAACTCGCCCGGGCCGACGTTCGACACGCTCGGCGAGCACGACGGCGTCGCGCTCATCGAGGTGGCCGGGTCGCCCAGCTACGACTCCGCGGGTGAGCTGCGGTTCACCACCGTGCGCGTGGGCGGCGGCCCGGGCAGCCCGGTGACGCTGCTGCGGCTCGTCGACGGGTGGCTCGACTCCGCGGTCACGGTGGTGCCGGTCGAGGACGTCCTGCCGCCGGACCAGACGTCGGAGGAGATCGACGAGCAGAACCAGGCCGCGATGATCTCCTCGCAGGAGAACGCGACGGTCTCGGCCCTGGAGGAGCTCGGCTACGAGGTCCCGACGACGCTGACGATCGCCGAGGCCATCGAGGGCATGGGCGCCGACGGCGTCATCGAGCCGCAGGACGTGCTGCTCGCCATCGACGGCCGGGCGGTCGAGAGCTTCTCCGAGCTGAGCGAGGTCATGGACACGGTGACCCCGGGGGACGCCGTCACGGTGACCGTCGAGCGCGACGGCGAGGGGCTGGACATCCCGCTCACGACGACGGACCTCGGCGACGGGCGCGCGCTGCTCGGCGTCTACGTCGACCCGGTGTTCGACCTGCCCGTGGACGTCCGGATCCAGATCGAGAACGTGGGCGGACCCAGCGCGGGCCTGATGTTCTCCCTCGGCATCATCAGCACCCTGACCGAGGAGGACGAGACCGGTGGCGAGCACATCGCCGGCACCGGGACGATGGACCTCGTCGGTGCGGTCGGGCCGATCGGCGGCGTCGTGCAGAAGATGAACGGCGCCCGCGACGACGGGGCGGACTGGTTCCTCGCGCCCGAGTCGAACTGCGCCGAGGCGGCCGGCCACGAGCCGGACGGGCTGCACGTCGTCGCCGTCGCCACGCTCGCCGAGGCGCGTGCCGCGGTCGAGGCCATCGGCGCGGGCGAGGGCGCCTCGCTGCGTACCTGCGCGGACGCCGTCGGCCGCTGACGGTCGGCGGCGGGACCGGCTACTCCTCCAGAGTCGCCGCGACCGCTGCGACC
>JAEZBT010000292.1 GCA_023426865.1 Actinomycetes bacterium | reverse complement strand
AGCTGACGCTGGCGAACCAGGTGCTGCCGACTTCCAGGTCGGTGCGGAACAGGGCGCCGCGGGGGCCTGTGGTGCGGGCGCGCTCGGCGCCGAAGATGTTGCGGCCTTCCACGCGCAGCTGCAGGCTGGGGTTGAGGTTCCACTTGGCGGCCAGGTCCAGGGTGGTGAACGGCTTGACCCGGATGTTCATCCACGGGTCGGCGGCGAACTCCTCCAGGTATTCGCCCTGGTGGTTGAGCGACAGGCGCACTTCCGAGCCGCCGTCGAAGCTCCAGAACACCGCCGCGTTGCCGGCGATCTCCGACTGGTACTGCAGCTGGTCCAGGGTGCGCGGCTGGCCGTCGTAGAGGTAGCTGGATTCGCCCTCCACCAGCATCAGGTTCAGCGACGCGCCGAGCGGCGCCAGGGCCGGGGCCAGCGCCTCGAAGCTGCTGTTGACCAGGCCCAGCTCCAGGCCCTGGTAGCTGGTGTCCTCGCCGTTGACCGGCGCGCTCACTGTCCAGGCCTCGCCGTCGATCTGCTCCTGCCAGGACACGTTGAGGATGTCGTCGCTGATGTCCTTGTGGAACACGGTGGCGGTGAGCATGCCCAGGCCGTCGTTGAAGTAGTACTCCACGCCGAGGTCCAGGTTGGTCGACTGGCGCGGGCGGATCGCCGGGTTGCCGCGGCTGACGGTCAGTTCGTCGTCGTTGCGGTTCTCGACCGTGGCGATCATCTCCGGGTTGGGCCGGCCCAGGGTCTGCGAGGCGGAGGCCTTGATCCGCACCTCCGGCGACAGCGACCAGATCGCGTTGACGAAGGGCAGCACCTCGGTCTTGCCACCTTCGGCGCTGGCCTGGCCGTCCAGGACCACGCCGTTGCCGGCGCGGGCCATGCGCGCGTCGAACTCGGTGCGGTCGGCACGCAGGCCGCCGCTGATGCGGAACATGTCGCTGGTCCAGCTCGCATCGACGTAACCGGCCAGGGTGGTTTCGCGGTACCGGTAGTCGTTGACCCGGCTGTTGTACAGCGACTGGGCCGGGTCGATCTGCAGGCCGGGGACGACCTGCTTCCAGAACGTGTCCGCGTCCAGCCACAGCGCCGGCCAGCTGTAGCCGGGAATGGCGAAGTCGGGGCGGAAGGAGATGCCTTCCAGGGTGCTCTGGCGCTGCAGGTAGTAGGTGGCGGTGTTGTCGCGCTCCATGTCCATGGCGCGGTAGTCCAGGCCGGTGGCAAAGCCGAAGCCGCGGTCGTCGGCGCCGGTGTTGAAGCGGTAGTCGAGCTTGCCGTGGGACACGTACGAGTGCGCCTCGCGGGTGTCCTGGTAGGTGTTGCGGTTGGTGTAGTTGGACGGGTCGAGCAGGGCCTGCCCGTCGACCGGCACGAAGCTGCGGTCGGCCATGTCATAGGACAGACGGGTATTGGGGTTGTAGACGAAGGTCACGAACGGGCGGTCGGAGCGGTACCAGGCGCGCGAGCGGCCGAAGTCGGCGCTGAGCGCGCCGCGCTCCTGCAGGTCCCAGCGGGCGCTGGCCTGGATGCCCATCTGGTCGCGGTTGAAGTCGTTGTAGCGCCACTGCGAGTCGACCCCGCGGATGTTGGCGGTGCCGGTGTCGGCGGTGAGGTCGCGGTGCTGGTTGAGGTTGAACACCCGGTTGGTGTTGCGGGTCTCCTGCTCGTCGGAGTAGTAGGCGAAGCCGAACAGCGAGGCTTCGAAGTTGCCGCCGGGCCGCCAGTCCAGTTTCACCGTGCCGCCGTGCTTGGTGAACATGTTGGTGTAGCTGTGCGCGCCGAAGCCGTTGGGCGCGGCGATGCCGTTCCAGTCAGCCGACTCGGGCGTGGTCAGGGCGCCGTCGTCGTTGTAGTACAGGCGGTTGGTGACCGGGTCGTTGGACTGGGTGCGCGGGCGCTGCTCGTAGATGCCGGTGACCATCAGGCCGAGGCGGTGGTCGGCGAAGGTCGGCGCCCAGGACAGGCGCGCGGAGCGGCCGAACGGGGAGTCCTTGCCGTCGCGGCCGGCGCTGTTGTCGTCGGGCACGTCCATGTAGCTGGTGTAGCTGGTGCCGAGGGTGGCGCCGAACAGCGGCTGGCCGGCATCGAAGGCGCTGCCGGGCAGGATGTCGATCAGGCCGGCCAGGGCGCCGGCATCGAGCGACGGCGAGAGGGTCTTGTACGCGCGGATCTGCTGCACGGCATGGGTCGGGATCACCTGCAGGTTGACCTTGCGGGTGCCTTCGCCGTGGTCGCCGGTGGTGGCGATGGTCAGGCCGCCGAGGGTGACCGGCACGTAGTCCGGGTGCGAGCCGCGGATCGAGGCGAACTGGCCGATGTCGTCGTTGTACACCGTGGTCACGCCGGCGATGCGGCGCATCGACTCGGCGATGGTCAGGTCGGGCATGGCGCCGATCTCGTCGGCGGAGAGGGTGTCGACGATGGCCGGGGACTGGCGCCGGGTGTCGATCTCCTGCCGGGCCTGCATGCGCGAGCCGGCCACGACCACTGCGTCCATCTCGGTGGCCGAGGGCGTGTCCGCGCCGGCGGCGAAGCTGGTGGCCGGCACCACGC
>JAEZBT010000262.1 GCA_023426865.1 Actinomycetes bacterium | reverse complement strand
GTCTCCTTCTCCCACAGGTCGAGCTGCTGGGTGAGTGCGCGCGCGATCTCGAAGGCCTGCTGCGGGGGGATGCGCACGCGCGTGACGACCTTCGCGTTCACGACGGCGCGACGCCCGGCGTCGTCCTCGACGACCTGCGGTGGGCCCTTGGGCACCGCGAAGTCCAGGACGAACGAGGTGCGCGTGTGCCAGATGTTCGCGAACTCGGCCGGCACGCCGGCTTCCTGGTCGGCGGGGACCTCCACCTGGAACCGCACGGGTACCTGACGGGCGGGACTAGGATCGGCCATCGGGGCTCCTGGGATCGGGACGGGCGGACGGCGCCCGTCCGCCCGTCCACCCTCTCACGCACGGTCAGCCGCGACGGGCCCGGTCCGACCGGCGTCGGGGCGCCATCAGCGCCGCCCACGCCCGCACGGGCACCAGGCGCGCCGCCCTCATGACCAGCGCCATCCGCCAGGGGAAGACGATCTCCACGCGGCCGCGCTCCAGCCCGTCCGCGATCGACCGGGCCGCCTCGTCGGCGTCGATGATGAACGGCATCGGGAAGGTGTTGACGGAGGTCATCTCGGTCCGCACGAAACCGGGGGCCACGGTGGTCACCCGGATGCCGTCGCGGCGCAGCGACGCCCGCAGCGACTCCAGGAGGGCGATCTGCCCCGCCTTGGTCGCCCCGTATGCCTCTGCCCCGGGCAGGCCCCGGAAGCCGGCCACCGAGGCGATCCCGACGACGTGACCCGACCCGGCGCGCACCATGTCCGGCAGGACCCCGGCGAGCACCGCGCTCAGGCCGAGCAGGTTCACCTCGACGTGGTCGGCGAAGGCCGCCGCGTCCCAGGCCCGCGCGTCCGACCGCTGCCAGTACCCGGCCGACCAGACGACGACGTCCAGCCCGCCGAGACCGGCGCGGACCGCCTCGGCGGCCCCGGCGACGGCGGCCGCGTCGGTGACGTCCAGCGGGACGGCCACCATGGTGCCGCGGGCCACCTCGGCGAGGCGGTCCGCGCGTCGGGCGCTGACGGCGACCTGCGCGCCGCGGCGGACCAGCTCCTTCGCCAGCTCCGCCCCGATCCCGCTCGAGGCGCCGACCACCCACACCCGCTTCCCCGCCAGAGGGGAGCGGGGCTGCGTGTCCCGGGCGCCTCCGGTGCCAGGCGTCCGGCGCGTGGGGACGAGCCGCCGGGGGATCACACGCCCACCCGCCGGAGCCGGACCTGCGCGACGTCGAGGTAGCCGGTCGCGAAGCCCGCCTCGCTGTACGCGAGGTAGAACTCCCACATCCTGCGGAACGTCTCGTCGAAGCCGAGCGTCGCGACGTGCGGCCACGCGGCGAGGAACGTCTGCCGCCACCGTCGCAGCGTCTCGGCGTACGAGGCGCCGAAGAACCGCGTGCCGACGACGCGCAGCGCGGTGTGCTCGGCCGTGACCTGCTCGATCGCGTGCATCGAGGGGATGATCCCGCCCGGGAAGATGTACTTCTGGATCCAGCTGAACGAGCGTCGCGTGGCGAGGTAGCGGTCGTGCGACATGAGGATCGCCTGGACCACGGCGGTGCCGCCCGGGGCGAGCAGCCGGTCGATCGTCCGGAAGTACGTGGGCCAGTACTCGTCGCCCACGGCCTCGATCATCTCGATGCTGATGATGGCGTCGTAGGTCCCCGTGGCCTCCCGGTAGTCCTCCAGGCGCACGTCGACCCGGTCGGCCAGCCCGGCCGCGGCGATGCGCTCGCGGGCGAGCCGCGCCTGCTCGACCGAGAGCGTCAGTGTCGTCACCTGGGCGCCGCGTCGGGCGGCCCGCAGTGCGAGCGTGCCCCAGCCGGTGCCGATCTCCAGCAGGCGGGTGGCGGGCCCGACGCCGGCCGCGTCGAGCGCGGCGTCGACCTTGCGCAGCTGTGCCTGGTGCAGGTCTTGCTCCGCCATCGGCCGGCCCTCGTCGAACAGTGCCGAGCTGTAGGTGAGCGAGGGGTCGAGGAAGGCAGCGAAGAGGTCGTTCGACAGGTCGTAGTGCGCCCGGATGTTGCGCCGGGAGCCGAGCACGGTGTTGCGCTGGTGCTCGGGCAGGCGCTCCTCGACGAGGCCGCGCAGCCGCTGCAGCCACCCCGGGACCGCGTGGGTGATGCTGGCCGCGAAGGGCCGCAGCGCGTCGCCCAGGTCGACGCCCGGGGCGGGACGCCAGTCACCGGCCATGTACGCCTCGCCGAACGCGATCTTGGGCGCGTGGCCCAGCCGCGCGAAGAAGGCCACGGGGCGCAGGACCTGCAGCACCGGCACGTCGCGCGGTGCGGCCGCGGGGTCGGGCCAGCCGAGCACGTGTCCCCGGGGGCCCTCGACCCGCACGGGGACGCGGCGCACGATGCGCCCGGCCAGGGCCCGCGCGACGCGGGCGCGCACGCACGGCCGCCCCGACGTGCGGACGAGGCAGGACGGCGTCGGGACGGCGCTCATGCGACCTCCAGGGTGCGACGGGATCCGGGCATGACGGGCAGGCGGCGCAGCCACAGGACGATCCCGTGGACGTGGATGAGCGCGGTCACGCGGTACGTCATCACGGCGTGCCGCAGGGCGGTTCGCCAGACGGTGCGCGGCGTGGCCGGCACGACGGCCCCGGACACCCCGGCGTCGACCACCGGCACGTCGTCCACGAGCAGCCGGATCGACACCGCGGCCTCCTCCTCGTCCAGGACGAGCCGCATGCGGTAGGTCCCGGCGACGGGGTTGAACGGGGAGACGTAGAACTCCTTGGGTACCACGGTGCGGCCGGTGGCGTCCGGCCGCACGAGGTACGCGTGCCGCCCGCCGTAGGTGTTGTGGACCTCGACCACGACGGCGACCACCGCGCCGTCGGACCGCAGGACCCAGAAGGCGGACATGGGGTCGAACACGTGCCCCAGCGCGCGGGCGTGCGCGAGCATGAGGACCCGGTCGTCCGGTGCGACGGTCACGCCCCGCGCGGCGCAGAACCGCACGACGTCGCCGCGCAGCCCGCCGCCCAGCCGCCCGCCGTCCAGGTGGTCGGCCGCGTCGAAGCGGGCCAGCCACGACAGCGGGCTCCGGAAGCGGGGGAGCGCGTCGACGTCGACCAGCCACGTGTAGTGGCGGTACGTGAACGTGTGCGTCAGGGGTCGCCGCCGGGTGTGCGTGACGGACCCGACGACGAGCGCCGGGGTCGGTGGGGCCGTGACCTTCACCAGGACCCGCCCAACCGCTCGGCGGCCTGCAGGCCCGACCGGGCGCCGTCCTCGTGGAAGCCCCAGCCGAGGTGCGCGCCCGCGAAGGCGAGGCGCGGGCCGCCGGCCGTCCGCAGGCGCTCGGCCGCCGCGACGGCGGACGGCGTGAACACGGGGTGCCGGTAGGTCATCTCGGCGACGACCGCCGCCGAGTCGACCCAGTCCTGGGCGCCCAGGGTGACCACGAGGTCGTCGGCCGTGTCGAGGCCCTGGAGGTGGGTCATCCAGTAGCTCACCAGGACGCGCGAGGCGCCGGTGTCGCAGGTGACCTTGTGGTAGTTCCAGGACCCCCGGGCGCGCCGGTTGTCTGGCAGCACGGAGCCGTCGCGGTGCAGCCACGTGGTGTTGGCCGAGTAGCCGATCGCGGCGAGGTCCGCCTTCTCCTGCGGGGAGGCGTCGGCGAGGATCGTCAGGGCATCGTCGGCGTGCGTGGCGATCACGACCTTGTCGAAGCGCGTCGCCGCGCCGTCGCGCGTGCGGATCTCGACGTGGTCGTCCTCGCGCGTGACGGCGACGACCGGGCTCGCGGCCCGCACGTCCCCGAGCACCGCGGCGACGCGCTCGACGTACGTGCGCGAGCCCCCGACGACCGTGCGCCACGTGGGGGAGCCGCCGACGGTGAGCATCCCGTGGTTCTCGAGGAACCGGAACAGGTGCGCGGCCGGGTAGTCGAGCGCGTCGCCGTCGCCGGAGGACCAGACGCACGCGACGAGCGGGACGGCGAAGTGCTCGACGAAGAAGCGGGAGTACCGCCCCTGCTCGAGGAACTGCCCCCAGGTGAGGTCCCCCGACGGCCGCTCGAGGACCGCGCGGGCGTTCCGGTGGAACCGGGGCACCTCGGCGAGCATCCGCAGGTACCGCGGGTCCACGATCCGGCGCCGCTGCGCGAACAGCCCCCGCGCGCCACGCGCGCCGGCGTACTGCAGGCCGCACTCGGCGCAGGTCACGCTCATCGACATCTCCGTCGGCCGGGTCTCGACGTCGAGCTCGCGGAACAGCCGCAGGAGGGTGGGGTAGGTGCGCTCGTTGTGGACGATGAAGCCCGAGTCGACGGCGACCCGGCCGCCCTCGGTGGTCGCGACGTCGTGCGTGTGGGCGTGGCCGCCGAGCCGGTCGTCCGCCTCGAAGAGCGTGACCGCGTGCGTGAGGCGCAGGACGTAGGCGGCCGTGAGGCCGGACACCCCGGAGCCGATGACGGCGACCGTGGGCCGGCCCGCGCGCAGTGACTCTGCCATGAGGACACTCCGTCCAGCGTTTGTCTAATGTTGGTGGCGAGGCTAGGCGGAGCTTGCGCGGTCGTCAAGTGTTTGTCTAAGGTTTGGCAGTCGGTTGTCCAACGTTCACGGAAGGGAGTGCAGATGATCGTCGTCACGCGGGAGGTGCGCACCAGGGCGACGCCCCGGTCCGTCTTCGCCTACCTCGCCGACTTCACGAACACCACCGAGTGGGACCCCGGCACCGTGCGCACCGTGCGCCGGTCCGGCGACGGCGGCGTGGGCACCGTCTACGACAACACGTCGTCGTTCAACGGCCGCACCACGGAGCTGACCTACACGGTCACCGAGCACCAGGCGCCGCGGCGCATCACGCTGCGCGGCGAGAACACGGCCCTGGTGGCCCTCGACACGATCACCGTCGACCCGCACGACGAGGGGAGCCTGGTGCGCTACCAGGCGACGTTCCAGTTCCGCTCGCTGCTGCTCCGGCTCGCCGCGCCGTTCCTGCGGCCCGCCTTCCGTAGGCTCGGTGACGAGGCCGAGGCGGGCATGCGCGCCGCGCTGGCCAAGCTCTGAGGCGCCGGCCGTCCCCGGCCGACGCGACCTGGACCGGAGGGGTCCGTGTACACCATCAAGCACGCGGCGGAGCTGACGGGCGTCCCCGTCGCGACCCTGCGCGCCTGGGAGCGGCGCTACGCCGTGGTGTCCCCCCAGCGCACCGAGGGCGGCTACCGCCTCTACGACGACGACGCCGTCGACCGCCTCCGCGCGATGCGCGACCTCGTGGAAGCGGGCTGGGCGCCCCGCCAGGCCGCCGACGAGGTCCGGACGCAGCGACCCGCCGCCCGCCAGCCCGACGCGCCCGACGACGCCATGCCCCCGCCAACCC
>JAEZBT010000218.1 GCA_023426865.1 Actinomycetes bacterium | reverse complement strand
CCCCATGGAGTTCGTGCCCCTGGACCTCGGCCGGCGTCACGTGCCGTACCAGGAGGCGTGGGACCTGCCGCGCGCGGTGCACGCCGACGTCGTCGCGGGCGCCCGGCCCGACACCGTGCTGCTCGTCGAGCACGCGAGCGTCTACACCGCCGGTCGGCGCACCGCCGCGTGGGACCGCCCGGTCGACGGGACGCCCGTCGTGGACGTGGACCGCGGCGGCCGCATCACGTGGCACGGCCCGGGCCAGCTCGTCGCGTACCCGATCGTGCGCCTCGCGGAGCCGGTGGACGTCATCGCGTACGTCCGCGCGCTCGAGCAGGCGGTCATCGACGTGGCTGCCGCGGTGGGCCTGGCGACCGAGCGCGCGGA
Source organism: Actinomycetes bacterium (assembly GCA_023426865.1). GTDB lineage: Bacteria > Actinomycetota > Actinomycetes > Actinomycetales > Cellulomonadaceae > Actinotalea. The sequence goes on along the minus strand of JAEZBT010000218.1, from coordinate 9,775 downwards.
GGGCCGCTCCGGCGTCTGGCTCCCCCGCCCCGAGGACGACCGCCCGCGCAAGCTCGCCGCCATCGGCGTCCGGGTCGCGCGCGGCGTGACCATGCACGGCCTCGCGCTCAACTGCGACTGCGACCTGCTCGAGTTCGGCCGCATCGTGCCCTGCGGCCTGCCCGACGCCGACGCCACGTCCCTGACCGCCGAGCTCGGCCGCCGGGTCACGGTCGTCGAGGCCGAGCCGCTGCTGCGCGCAGCCCTCGCACGCACCCTGGCGCCGCTGCGGGCCGCCGACCGTCGCCCCGCGACCCCGGCCGTCCCCGTGACGGACGCCGCGGAACACACGGTCCCCGCCTGACATAGTCTGTCGACGTGACGATCGCCCCCGAGGGACGCCGGATGCTGCGGGTCGAGGCCCGCAACGCCGAGACGCCGATCGAGAAGAAGCCGGAGTGGATCCGCACGCGCGCCACGATGGGCCCGCAGTACAGCGAGCTGAAGCAGCTCGTGCACGGCGGCGGCCTGCACACGGTGTGCGAGGAGGCCGGCTGCCCCAACATCTTCGAGTGCTGGGAGGACCGCGAGGCGACCTTCCTCATCGGCGGCGACCAGTGCACGCGCCGGTGCGACTTCTGCCAGATCGACACAGGCAAGCCGGCCGCGTTCGACGCCGACGAACCGCGCCGGGTCGCCGAGTCCGTGCGCACCATGGGCCTGCGCTACTCGACGGTCACCGGCGTGGCCCGCGACGACCTGCCCGACGGCGGCGCCTGGCTCTACGCCGAGACGGTCCGGCAGATCCACGCCCTCAACCCGGGCACCGGCGTCGAGCTGCTGATCCCCGACTTCAACGCGCGGCCCGAACTGCTCGAGGAGGTCTTCGGCTCGCGGCCCGAGGTGCTCGCGCACAACCTCGAGACGGTCCCGCGCATCTTCAAGCAGATCCGCCCGGGCTTCCGGTACGACCGGTCGCTGTCGGTCCTCACCGCCGCGCGCGACGCCGGGCTCGTCACCAAGTCCAACCTCATCCTCGGCATGGGCGAGACGTACGAGGAGACCGTCGAGGCGCTGCGCGCGCTGCGCGACGCCGGGTGCGACCTCGTGACGATCACCCAGTACCTGCGCCCCTCCGTGCGCCACCACCCCGTCGACCGCTGGGTGCGGCCGGAGGAGTTCGTGGCGCTGTCGACCGAGGCCGAGGAGATGGGCTTCCTCGGGGTCATGTCCGGGCCGCTCGTGCGCTCGTCGTACCGCGCGGGCCGGCTCTGGGCCCAGGCGATGCAGCGGCACGGCCGCGACATCCCGGCCGCACTGGCGCACCTCGCCACCCCGACGCCCGCCCGCCAGGAGGCGTCGAGCCTGCTCGCGCGCTGACCTGCGCCGGCTCAGCCGGGTCGCTGCGTGGTCCGGCCGACGGACGCACCCGCCGCGGCAACTAGACTCCCGGCCATGGCCCGATCGACCGACGCCGCAGCCAAGGCGCCCAAGGTGAAGAAGCAGCGCTGGTACTCCACGCTCTGGCAGGCGTACCGCATGACCGCCGAGGTCGACAGGTCCATCACGTGGTGGATGGTCGGCATCTTCGCCGTCGTCATGGGGGCGGCCGTCGGCGTCGGCATCGGTACCGGACGTCTGTGGTACTTCCTCATCATCGGCCTGCCGGTGGCCCTCATCATCATGATGTTCGTCCTGGCCAGGCGCGCCGAGGCAGCCGGCTACAAGCGCATCGAGGGCCAGCCCGGCGCGAGCCTGTCGGCGGTCCGGACCGTCCGCGGCTGGGACTTCCCGGACGAGCCGGTGGACATGAACCCCAAGACGCTCGACCTCGTCTTCCGCGGCTCGGGCCGCGGCGGCGTCGTCCTCGTCTCGGAGGGGCCGTCGCACCGCGTGGCGCGCATGCTCGACGACCAGCGCAAGCGCGTGACGCGCGTCCTGCCCAACGTCCCCGTCACGGTCATCCAGTGCGGCGACGACGCTGACCAGGTGCCCCTGCGCAACCTCGCCAAGCGCGTCCGCAAGATCCGGCCGACGCTGGACAAGCGCGCTACCGACGAGGTCGCGAAGCGGCTGCACGCGCTCGGCGGCGCCCGCCTCCCGGTGCCGAAGGGCATCGACCCCTACCGTGCGCGTCCCGATCGCAAGGGCATGCGCGGGCGCTGAGGCGGTGACCACCGGCACGGGGACCGTGGACGGCACGGCCGTCCGCCGCGCGCTCCGGACGGCGCAGTGCTGGAACCACAACACGCACTACCACCGCAAGCTCCCCCGATGGGCGCCGCCCCCATGGGGTCGCGTGCTCGACGTCGGCTGCGGCGAGGGTCTGCTGACCCGCCGCATGGCGCCGTTCGCCCGCGAAGTCGTGGGTGTCGACGCGGACGCCGGCGTGATCGAGCGCGCACGAGACCTGGCGCCCGCGCTGACCTACGTCCACGGCGACGTGCTCACGGCCGACGTCGGCGGCCCGTTCGACCTGGTGACGTGCTTCATGGTGCTGCACCACGTGGACCTCGACGCCGGTCTGCGCCGACTCCGCGAGCTCGTCGCGCCCGGTGGGACGCTCGTCGTCGTCGGGGGCGCACAGCCTTCCGGGCCACTCGACTACTGGTGGATCCTCCTCGGGACGATCGTGAACTGGCCGGCACGTCTCATCCGTGGGCACTGGGAGCCCGGCGTGCCGCTCAAGGAGTCCCACGAGACGTACGGGCGCATCTGGCGCGAGTCGGCCCGGATCCTGCCGGGCGTGCGGTTCCGCCACCACCTGTACTGGCGGTACTCGCTGGTGTGGCGGGCGCCCGCGGATGACGACCCGGCTGAGCGCGAAAGCTAGCGACGGACGATCGCCGTCCCCGCCGCGACGTCGTGCAGGCCGCGCCCGTCCCGGCCCCAGACGACCGCGGGGAGCACCAGCACGAGCAGGGCGCTCCGCACGATGCCCGCCATGAGGCCCGGCACACGGCCGTCGCGCACGCGGATCACCCGCATGCCGGTGAGCCGGTGCCCGATCGTGTGCCCGAGCAGCCCCACCAGGATGGCGCTCGACACGCCGAACACAGCCAGCGTCGCCATCCGATCACCGGCCAGGATGCCGCGGGCCGCGCCGTCCTCGGGGAAGAGCAGGCCGCTCACGGCGAGACTGACGAACCAGTCGACCAGGAGCGCCGCGATGCGGCGCGGCAGACGCGCGAGCGAGCCGGGGCCCTCCGGCGGCAGTCCGAGCTGCGATCGGTCGTCGGGGTCGGTCGGCGGGCCTTCGAGCCACGATCCCAGGTCCTCACGTCCGGCCACGGCGCCAGGCTACCGGGCGCGCCGGGGAAGACCCGGTCCGCGGCGGGACCGCGGTAACGCGGCGGAAACACGAGGTACATGGTCGGGAAACCGCGGCCCCCTAGCCTCGGTGCAGGCGCCGCGCCCGGGAGCACGATGGACCCGGACCGGTCCGACCACGATGGGCGGCCCGACGGCGACCATCGACCACGAGAGCGAGGAGAAGCCGCGGATGTTCAGTTCCGCCGATGAGGTCATCGCCTTCATCAAGTCCGAGGACGTCAAGTTCGTCGACGTCCGGTTCTGCGACCTGCCGGGTGTGATGCAGCACTTCAACGTGCCCGCACAGACGGTCGACGCCAGCTTCTTCACCGAGGGCCAGATGTTCGACGGCTCCTCGATCCGTGGCTTCCAGGCCATCCACGAGTCGGACATGAAGCTCCTCGCCGACATCAGCACGGCGTACCTCGACCCGTTCCGGGCCGAGAAGACGCTCAACATCACGATGTCGATCGTCGACCCGTACACGGACGAGCCGTACACCCGCGACCCGCGCCAGATCGCCGCCAAGGCCGAGGCATACCTGAAGTCGACGGGGATCGCCGACACCGCGTTCTTCGCTCCCGAGGCCGAGTTCTACATCTTCGACGACATCCGCTTCTTCACGAGCCAGTCCGAGAGCTTCTACCACATCGACTCCATCGAGGCCGCGTGGAACACCGGCCGCAAGGAGGAGGGTGGCAACCTCGGTCACAAGACCCCGTACAAGGGCGGCTACTTCCCCGTGCCGCCGGTCGACCACTTCGCCGACCTGCGCGACCAGATCTGCCTCGAGCTCGACAAGGCCGGGCTGCAGGTCGAGCGCTCGCACCACGAGGTGGGCACCGCGGGCCAGGCGGAGATCAACTACCGCTTCGACGCGCTCGCCAAGTCGGCCGACAAGGTGATGCTCTTCAAGTACATCGTCAAGAACGTCGTGCACCGCAACGGCCGCACCGTGACGTTCATGCCGAAGCCGCTGTACGGCGACAACGGCTCGGGCATGCACTGCCACCAGTCGCTCTGGAAGAACGGCGAGCCGCTCTTCTACGACGAGAAGGGCTACGGCGGCCTGTCGGACATCGCGCGCTGGTACATCGGCGGCCTGCTCAAGCACGCACCGGCCCTGCTTGCATTCACCAACCCGACCGTGAACAGCTTCCACCGCCTCGTCCCCGGCTTCGAGGCCCCGGTCAACCTCGTCTACTCGGCGCGCAACCGCTCCGCGTGCGTCCGGATCCCGGTCACGGGATCCAACCCCAAGGCGAAGCGCATCGAGTTCCGCGTCCCGGACCCGTCGTCGAACCCGTACCTGGCGTTCGCGGCAATGCTCATGGCGGGGCTGGACGGCATCCGGAACCGGATCGAGCCCCCGGAGCCGGTCGACAAGGACCTGTACGAGCTTCCGCCGGAGGAGCACGCCGCCATCGAGCAGCTCCCCGCGTCGCTCGAGGGGGCGCTCGACGCGCTCGAGGCCGACCACGACTTCCTCACGGAGGGGGGCGTCTTCACGGCCGACCTCATCGAGACGTGGATCGACTACAAGCGCACGCACGAGATCGACCCCATCCGCCAGCGGCCGCACCCGCACGAGTTCGAGCTGTACTACGACATCTGACCTGCAGGTCACGTCAGGGTGGGCCCGGTCGAGCGCGGCCCGCTGACCTGCACACCTGGCACCCCGGTCACCGCACGGTGGCCGGGGTGCCGCGTGCTTGCCACGAGGCGCAGGTGGCGCGGGCGCCCGACCGACCCGCGACCTCGGGGCTCCCAGGTGGCCGGCGAGCGCTCAGGCGTCGGCGACACCCGCGGGCAGCGCCGCCGTCCACCCCTCGGCCAGCAGCACGGGCACCACGCGCGCGACGGCGTCCACGGTGCCGCTGCGGTCACCCCCGCCGTCGTGCAGCAGGACGACGCCGCCCGGCTCCAGGCCCGCCCGGATCCGCTCGGCGAGCGCCTCGGCACCAGGCTCGAGCCAGTCCTCCACGGCAAGCTGCCACCCGAGCGGCACCATGCCCAGCTCGCCCGCCAAGCCCGGCGTGACGCCCCAGTGACCGAACGGCGCGCGGAAGTACGCCGGCGCGACCCCGGTGGCCTCCGTGATGAGCGCCGAGGTCTCCGCGAGGTCGGCGCGCACCTGGTCCGCGTCCCACTCCCCCAGGTCGTCGTGGCGCAGCGAGTGGTTGCCGAGCAGGTGACCGGCCCGGACGATGCGCGCCGCGACCTCCGGGTGGGCGCGGACCTGCTCCCCCACCAGGCAGAAGACGGCGGTCACCCCGAGGGCGCCGAGCACGTCGAGCAGGCGCAGGGTGTCGGGCGGGTTCGGGCCGTCGTCGAAGGTCAGCCCGAAGGTGCGCCCCGGCACGCCGGTCGTGGTCACCACATCCATCCGTCAGCCCTCCAGAGCCTCGGCCACGGCGTCGTAGGCCGGCTTGCGTGCATGGTCCTCGGTGAGCAGCGTCGCCGCGCCCATCCCGGGGAAGAAGGTCGGCACCCAGGAGTACGCGTCCGTGAAGCCCCACACCGTGATCGACGAGCACCCGTCCACCGCGAGGCAGCCCGCCACGACCTCGGCGAAGTACTCCGCCTGACGATCGAGGTCGTCCTCGCTCGCCCGACCGCCGTCGAGCGGCACGCGGACGTCCAGCTCGGTGACGGCCGTCGCGAGGCCGAGGTCGGCGAACCGCTGCAGGTTCTCCCGCAGACCGTCGCCCGGGGACCCGTACTCCAGGCTCAGGTGCGCCTGCGCCCCGAAGCCGTGCACCGGCACGCCCTGCGCCAGGAGGTCCTGGACCAGGTCGAGGTAGGCGTCGGTCTTCGGGTTCACCCCTTCGGCGCCGAAGTCGTTGAGGAACAGCTGCGCGGCGGGGTCGGCCTCGTGCGCCCAGCGGAAGGCGTCGGCGATGATCCCCGGGCCCAGCTCCCGCAGCCAGATGTTCTCCTCGGTGCGCAGCCGGCCGGCGTCGTCGACGATCTCGTTCGCCACGTCCCACTGCTGGATGCGCCCCGCGTAGCGGCCGACGACCGTCGTGATGTGCTCGCGCAGGAGGTCGCGCAGCTCGTCCGGCGTGTAGTCGCCCTGCTCGAGCCACGCGGGGTTCTGGCTGTGCCACAGGAGCGTGTGGCCGCGCACGACCATGCCGTGGTCCTCCGCGAAGGCGACGATCTCGTCGGCCGCGTCGAACGCGTACGTGTCCGGCTCGGGGTGCACGTACTCCCACTTGAGCTGGTTCTCGGGCGTGACGGAGCTGAACTCCGACCCGAGCCGCGCCCGATACGCCTCGTCCACCTGGAACGGGTCGTCGCCCAGCCCGAAGTGCCCGCCGCCGGCCGCCGCGGCGCCGATGACCACGCCCTCGGGGGTGAGGTCCCGCAGCGCGTGCTGCGGCTCGTCGACGCCTGGGCTCGCTCCGTCGGTGTCCGAGGGCGGCTCGCCCGGCCCCCCGCAGCCGGCCAGCAGCGCGAGCACCACCAGCGCCACGACACCCGCGACCGGGCGACGTCGTCGGCGCGACCACCGAGGCATCCGTCCACCCCCCCCGTGCGTCCCCACCCCGGCGGGTGCGGGCACGCCCCGATCATCGCGCACCGCGGACGGGCGGCGCCCACGTGTCGGCCGATCCCTCGCGTGGTGACCCGCATCCGCGCATGTCAAAGTGGGTCATGGCCCACGACACCGGGGAGGCTCACGGCGTCGACGAGACGCTCGACGCCCTGATGCGCTCGACCTCGATCGGCGTCGCGCGCGGCACGGGCCCCGCGGTGCGGGCGGGCAACGCCGAGTTCTGCCGCATCGTCGGCCGCTCGCCGGCCGAGGTGGCCGCCGGCTTCCCCTGGCGCGAGCTGGCCGCACCCGAGCGCCCCGACCGGCTGGTGGCCGCGGTGCAGACAGCCGTCTCCCAGGGCCAGGTCTCCGTGACCGCCGACGTCGTCCGTCCCGACGGGTCGCGCCTGCCGGTCCTGGTCGTCGGCCTGACGCTGCCGGGGGCCGGCCCGCGGTGGCTCGCCCTCCTGGTCGACCTGAGCGATGAGCAGTGGCGGGGACAGCTCGCCGACCACGAGGCGGCGATCGTGTCCACGCTGCTCGACGACGCGCCGATCGGCTTCGCGCTCTTCGACCGCGAGCTGCGCTTCGTCCGGATCAACCGCGAGCTCGCGGCCATGAACGGGACGTCCCCCGCCGAGCACGTCGGCCGGTACGCGTTCGACGTCGTGCCCGGCGTGCGCGGCTCGGCCGAGCAAGCCCTCCGGTCGGTGCTCGAGACCGGCGAGCCCCTGCGCGACGTCGAGGTGATCGGCAGCACCCTCGCCGACCCGGGCGTCGAGCACGTGTGGATCGAGTCGTTCTTCCCCGTCCGGTCGCACCCGGCGGCCGAGGTCAGGGGCATCGCCGCGATCGCCCGGGACGTCACGCGCGTGCGCGCGCTCCAGCAGGAGCTCGCGCGGGTCACCGACGAGCAGCGGACCGCCCTGGAGCAGCTGCAGCGCGCCCTGCTCCCCGACTCGCTGCCGGGCGTCCCGGGCTGGACGGTCGACGCCCGGTACATCAGTGCGTCCGACCAGGTCCGGCTCGGCGGCGACTGGTACGACGTCCTCCACGCCGGCGACCGGGTGGTCCTGTGTGTGGGCGACGTCGTCGGGCACGGCCTGACGGCCGTCGGGATGATGGCCCAGGCCAGAGCGGCCACGCGCGCGTTCGTCAGCGAGGGGTACGGGCCGGGCGAGGTGCTCAGCCGCGTCGCGCGCCTCCTCCTCACCCCCGGCGTGAGCGGGATGGCGACGGCCGTCGTCGCCGCCCTGAACCCCGCCTCGGGCGACGTCGAGTACGCGAGCGCCGGACATCCGTACGCGCTCCTGCGCGACCCCGGCGGCCGCGCGACGCTGCTCGACGCGGCCCAGGGCCCGATGCTCGGGACGACGCGGCACGCGTACGCGAGCGCGCGGGCGAAGATTCCTCCGGGCGGTGCCCTCGCCATGCTCACCGACGGGCTCGTGGAGCGCCGCGGCGAGTCCTTGTCGGTCGGCTTCGACCGGCTCGCCGCGCTGCTGGGCCGCACCGACCTGAGCGAAGGCGCGCCGGCCCTGGTGGACGCCCTCATCGAGGGATCGCCCGGCCTGGGTCACCGCGACGACACGTGCGTGCTCGCGGTCGTGCGCGATCCCGGAGGCGGCGCCTGACCCGTCAGCCGGCGACCCAGATGACCGTCCGCCCGACCCAGATCACCGGGACGCCATCGACGGTCTGGAACCTCGGCGGGTACACGATGAGACTCAGCTCGGCGGCCCCGGGGACGGGCGCCGACCACAGGAGCCCGCCGTCGAGCAGCCGGTACGCCATGGCCGTCCAGTGCCGGTCACGCACCGCCGTGACCACGACCGTGCCGCCGTCGGTGACCCCGGCGAGCTCCGGGTGCAGGCCCTCGACCGGCCGGGTCCACCGCTCGATCCCGGTGAGCGTCTCGTAGGACGTCACTGTGTCGTCGGTCGCCACGACCACGACGCCGTTGCGCCGCGCGACGACGTCGCCCCCCATGAGCGGGATGCGCCACTGCTCGACGCCGCCGTCGGTGTCGAGGGCTACGAGGGTGCGCCCCTCGTCCGGCGTGACCAGGAGCACCTCCGGGACCGAGCCGTCGCTGTCGACCGGCTCCGCGAGCTCGCCGACGAAGTCGGCCGTGGCCTCCCCGGTACGGTCGTACCAGACCGCGTCGGGGAGCCGGGTTCCCTCGACGGCGCTCGACCACACGGCGAAGCCCCGCGACGTGACGACGACCTCCGCACCGTCGAGGACGGTGGCCTCCTCGTCCGCCGACGCCGTCCACGTCGCGAGGACCCGGCCGTCCACGGTGTCCAGGACGGCGGTGGTGGGGCCGTGCACCACGGCGAAGCCCTCGGCGTACTCCACCCATGCGTCGTGCCGCAGACCCGACGACGGCGGCGCCATCGGCAGGGTGGTCGACCACACGGTCTCCCAGCTCTCCGGCGACAGCCGTTCCAGCCGGACGGCCTCGGCCTCGGAGACGGCGAGCAGGAGGTCGTCGCCCTCCACGGACCAGCCGGCGGACGGCTCAGCCATGTCCCGCTCCACCACCTCCTCGCCCGTGGCCGCGTCGAGGCCGACGAGTGCGTCGGGCGAGATGGCAAGCTCACCCGCGACGTGCGACGGGTCCCAGCGCGGGGGACGCCAGCACCAGACCGTGGCGGGCACGCCCGTGACGCCGGGCACGCAGCTCTCGGCCGTCCCCTGGACGCCGAGCGGGTGGGACCAGACCTCGCGACCGGTCGCCTCGTCGAGGGCCCGCACGCGGGGCTCGCGGGTGCCGGTCGACTGCACGACGACGAGCCCCTCGTGCACGGCCAGCACCTCGTCCGCGGCGGCTGCCCAGACCTCCCGCAGGGGCGCGGCGAGGAGCCCGGGGGCCGCCTCGTCGTCGGTGGCCCCGCGCGTCGTCGCGACGGAGACCACGGCCAGCGCGCCTAGCACGAC
>JAEZBT010000181.1 GCA_023426865.1 Actinomycetes bacterium | reverse complement strand
GCTCGCGGCCGCGCGGGCGGCGCTCGTCGGGCCGGTGGCGCGCCTGCCGCGGTTCCGGGTGGCGGCGCTCGAGCCGCGCACGCTCAGCGCCGAGCGCGGGTACCTGCGCGAGACGGGGAACATCGTGTTCCACCTGGCGCTGGTGGGGCTGCTGGTGTCGGTCGCCGTCGGGCAGCTGTTCCACTACCGCGGGCAGGCGATCGTGGTGGAGGGGCGCGGGTTCGCGAACTCGGTGACCGACTACGACACGTTCGTCGCGGGGTCGGGCTTCGACCCGGGGACACTCGTCCCGTTCACGCTCACGCTCGACCGGTTCGAGGCGGTGTTCGCCGCCGACACGCAGCCCCGGGACTTCCAGGCGGACGTCACGGTGCGCGAGCCGGTCGACGGTCGTCTGGGCGTGGGTCGGGCGGAGACCATTCGGCTGAACGCCCCGTTGGCGATCGGCGGCGCGAAGGTCTACCTCCAGGGCAACGGCTACGCGCCCGAGGTGACGGTGCGCGACGCCGCGGGCGAGATCGCCTTCGCCGGGGCGGTGCCGTTCCTGCCGCAGGACGGCGTCTACACCTCGCGCGGGGTCATCAAGGCGCCGGACGTCTCGACGGGCGACCAGATCGGGCTGGTCGGCTTCCTGCTGCCGACGGCCGTCGTGACCGACGCGGGCGCGGCGTCGGTGCACCCGGACCCGGCCGCCCCGCTGCTGGTGCTGAGCGTGTGGCGCGGTGACCTGGGCCTGGACTCGGGCGTGCCGCAGAACGTGTACGAGCTCGACGTCGCGCGGATGGAGCAGGTGACCGGCGCCGATGGCGTGCCCGTCACCGTGTTCGTGGAGCCCGGGCAGACGGTCGCCCTGCCGGACGGCCTGGGGACGCTCACGTGGGACGGTCTGCCGCGGTTCGCGGCGCTGGACCTGCGGCATGACCCGGCGCTCGGGGCGGTACTGGCCTCGGCGATCGCGGCGTTGCTGGGGCTGTCCGTGTCGCTGTTCACGCCGCGGCGGCGGATCTGGGTGCGCGCAACTGATCATGGTGGCCGTACAGTGGTGGCCTTCGCCGCATTGGCCCGGGGTGACGACCTAGGGTTGCCGGGAGAATTGGCGCGGGTGACCGACGCCGTGCGGGCCCTCGGGGAGGTCGCCGAGGACGCCGGTGCCGGGGCCGGTGCCGGTCCCGGGCAGGCGGGGCGTGAGGACGCGGGGCCGGACGACGACGGAGGAACCGATGAGCATCGGTGAGCTGAGCGACACCCTGGTCTGGGGTGCGGCGACGGCGTACGCGGTCGCGTTCGTCGCGTTCGCGATCGACCTGGCCCGGCTGGCCGACGCGCGGCAGGTGCGGCCGGGGCGGGCCGTGGAGCGAAGGGCGACGGGCGCCGTCGGCTCATCGACTACCCGCGCCAGGGGAAGACGGGCGTCCGCCGCTGGATCCCCTCGTGGCGGCTCGTGGGCGGGACGTTCCTCGTCGTCGTCGCGCTGATGGTGGGCGCGTTCGTCTGGGCGTACCAGAGCGTCGACATCCCGACGCCGTCGGACTTCGCCGAGTTCCAGACGACGACCGTGTACTTCTCCGACGGTCAGACGGAGATGGGCCGGTTCGCCGAGCAGAACCGCACGATCGTCGCGAGCGACCAGATCCCGCAGCACGTCAAGGACGCCGTCGTCGCCGCCGAGGACCGCACGTTCTACGAGAACCCGGGCATCAACCCGGCCGGCATCCTCCGCGCGCTGTACCTGAACGTCACCGGCCAGGACACGCAGGGCGGCTCGTCGATCACGCAGCAGTACGCCGAGCGGTACTACGTCGGGCGGACGACGACCGACATCCCCGGCAAGATCCGCGAGGCCTTCCTCGCGGTGAAGCTGGCGCGGGTCGAGGACAAGGACCAGATCCTGTCCAACTACATGAACACGATCTACTGGGGCCGGGACAGCTACGGCATCGAGGCCGCGTCGCAGGCGTACTTCGGCATCCCGGCCGCCCAGCTCGACGTCTCGCAGGGCGCGTTGCTCGCGGGCCTCATCCCCTCCCCGAACAACTTCGACCCGCGGATCTCCCCCGAGAACGCCGAGCGTCGCTGGAACTACGTGGTCGACGGCATGGTGGAGACCGGGACCCTCACGCAGGCGGAGCGGGACGCGCTCGTCTACCCGCAGACCATCGAGTTCTCGCGGTCGGACACCTACGCAGGCCCGCCCGGCTACCTGCTCGACATGGTGCGCCGCGAGCTCGTGGCCGAGGGCTTCAGCGAGGAGGAGCTCGACCAGAGCGGCTACCGCATCGTGACGACGATCGACGCCGGCCTGCAGCAGATGGCCGTCGAGTCGGTCGCGGCCATCCCCGCCGACCACTCGCCGAACCTGCGCACCGCGCTCGTCACGCTCGAGCCGACGACGGGCGCCATCCGCGCGCTGTACGGCGGCCCGGACTTCATCACGCAGTCCCGCAACGCCGTCACGCAGGACAACATGCAGGCCGGCTCGACGTTCAAGCCGTTCGCGCTGGTCGCCTACCTGGAGAACGGCGGTTCGCTGCAGTCGAAGTACAACGGCAACTCGAACATCGTGATCCCGGGGTACGCCGCGGAGCCGCTGCAGAACTTCGGACGCGGGAACGGCCAGAGCTTCGGCACGATCGACGTGGTCGCGGCGACCGCGAACTCGGTGAACACCGTCTACGGCGCCATCAACGTCGAGGTCGGCCCGGACAAGACCGTCGACACCGCCACCCGCGCCGGCGTGTGCGCGGGCTGGCCCGGCGGTGAGGACGGCTGCGGCGTCATGGAGGGCTTCAACGTCCCCAGCAACGTCCTCGGGACGGCGTCCCCGCACCCGCTCGACATGGCGCAGGCGTACAACACCTTCGCGAACCAGGGCGTGCGCACCGAGCCGTACATCGTCGAGCAGGTGACCTACCCCGACGGCGACGTCGCGTACGCGAACGGCCACGAGAGCGAGCGGGTCTTCGCGGCCGACGTCATGGCGGACACCACGTACGCGCTCACCCAGGTCGTCCAGCGCGGCAGCGGCGAGAAGGCGCAGGCCGTCGGTCACCCGGTGGCGGGCAAGACCGGCACGTCGAACGAGAACAAGTCGGCGTGGTTCATCGGCTTCACCCCACAGCTCACGACGGCCGTCGCGATGTACCAGGTGGGCGTCGACGCGGACGGCAAGGCGATCGAGGAGCCCATCACGCCGTTCGGGCCCTACGTGGGCGGCCAGATCACCGGCAGCTCGGCGCCCCTGGACCTGTGGACCGCCTACATGACGCGCGTGATGGCGGGCCGCGAGGTGCTCTCGTTCCCGCCGCGGGCCGACGTCGGCGAGCCCAACACCCCGCCGATGGTGGCCGTGCCGAGCGTCGTCGGGCTGCCCGAGGCCGAGGCGACCGCGCAGCTGCAGGCCGCCGGCTTCACCGTGACCCCGCAGCAGGCGGCCGACCCGAACGTCGCCGAGGGGCTGGTCGTGAGCCAGAACCCGGCCGGCGGCGAGGCCGAGCAGGGCAGCGCCGTGACGATCGTCGTCTCGACCGGCCCGGGCGAGGCGGACATCCCGAACGTCGTCGGGCTGTCGGAGGCCGACGCCCGGACGCGGCTGGAGAACGCCGGCTTCGAGGTCACCACGCAGACGGCGCCCGACGAGGCCATCGCCGTCGGCGACGTCATCTCGCAGAACCCGTCAGGCGGGACGGCGCCACCGGGCAGCACCGTCACGATCGTCGTCTCCACCGGACCCGCCGGTGGAGGTGGTGGCGGTGGCGGCGGTGGTGGTGAGCCCGATCCGCCGGGCGACGACGGCGACGGGGGCGGCTGACCGCGCGTCGACCGGCCTCCTGGGGACGCGCGCGAGCATGTCCCGGCGAGCCTGTACGATGGGCGGTCGCTGCCCAGGTAGTGCGGTGCCGATCACCGCGGGCCCCGGGCACGACGACGCACGACCCTCCTGTCACGGAAAGACCGTGACCGCCCAGACCAGAGGAGGTGGGTACCCGCATGCGTCAGTACGAGATGATGGTGATCCTCGACCCTGAGATCGAGGAGCGCACCGTCGCCCCGTCCCTCGACAAGTACCTCTCGGTGGTGACCACCGCCGGCGGCTCCGTCGACAAGGTGGACATCTGGGGACGCCGGCGCCTGGCCTTCGACATCAAGAAGAAGTCCGAGGGCATCTACGCGGTGGTCGACTTCACCGCCACCCCGGACACCGCCAAGGAGCTCGACCGTCAGCTGCGCCTCAACGAGGCCGTGCTGCGGACCAAGATCCTGCGCCCCGACGCTCGCTGAGCACTCTCACCGAGCAACCGATCAGAACAGCCTTCCGCCAGAACTCACCAACGCCTCACCGAACCGAGGAGAGCCGCAATGGCCGGTGACACCGTCATCACGGTGGTCGGGAACCTCACGGGGGACCCCGAGCTGCGCTTCACGCCGTCGGGCGCCGCGGTCGCGAACTTCACCGTCGCGTCCACGCCGCGCACCTTCGACCGCCAGAGCAACGAGTGGAAGGACGGCGACACGCGGTTCATGCGCTGCGCGATCTGGCGCGAGGCGGCCGAGAACGTGGCCGAGTCCCTGACCAAGGGGACCCGCGTCATCGTCCAGGGCCGGCTCGTCCAGCGTTCGTACGAGACGCGTGAGGGCGAGAAGCGCACCGTCGTCGAGCTCCAGGTCGACGAGGTCGGCCCCTCGCTGCGGTACGCCTCCGCGAAGGTCACCCGGGCCCAGCGCTCGGGCGGCGGCGGTGGTGGCGGCTTCGGCGGCGGCGGCGCGTCCTCCGGTGGCGGCTTCGACAACGACCCGTGGGCCACGCCGGCCCCCGGTGGCGGCGCCGGCTCCGACGAGCCCCCGTTCTGATCGACAGATCCCCCAGGATCGACACCCACTGACTGAGCCGGGGCGGCCCGACGACCGTCCCCGCAGCACACCGAGGAGTACCCACGATGGCCAAGCCGGTCGTCCGCAAGCCCAAGAAGAAGCAGAACCCGCTGAAGGTCGCCAAGATCGAGGCGGTCGACTACAAGGACACCGCGCTCCTGCGGAAGTTCATCTCCGACCGCGGCAAGATCCGCGCGCGTCGGGTGACCGGTGTCTCCGTGCAGGAGCAGCGCGCGATCGCCCGGGCCGTGAAGAACGCCCGCGAGATGGCGCTCCTCCCCTACTCGAGCTCCGCTCGCTGATCGGGGGACGCTGAGATGGCTACCAAGATCATCCTGACGCACGAGGTCAGCGGCCTCGGCGCCCCCGGCGACGTCGTCGAGGTCAAGGACGGCTACGCCCGCAACTACCTGTACCCCCGCGGCCTGGCCACGGCGTGGACCAAGGGTGCGGCGAAGCAGATCGAGGCGATCCGCCGGGCCCGCAAGGCGCGCGAGATCGCGACGCTCGACGACGCGAAGGCCGTCAAGGAGCGCCTGCAGTCGGCGCCGGTCGTCGTCGCGGCCAAGGCCGGTGCGTCCGGCCGCCTGTTCGGCGCCGTGACGACGTCGGACATCGCGGCTGCCGTCGCCGCCGCGGGCGGGCCGACGCTCGACCGTCGCAAGATCGAGATCCCGACGGCGATCAAGTCCCTCGGCGAGCACACCGTCCAGGTGCGCCTGCACGAGGACGTCGCCGCGCAGATCGACGTCCGGGTGGTCCCGCAGGCCTGACCCGGTCCGCACGACGCCGAGGCCCGGTCCCTCTCGGGGGGCCGGGCCTCGTCGCGTCCGGAGTCGGAGCCGTGACTCCGCCTCGCGGCGGTACCGCCGGTGCGTCCGGGGCACCTAGCCTGGGTCGTGCCCGAGGGCGGGACCTCCCGGGCGGGTGACGGCCCGGCGATGGGAACGAGAGGTGGCACGGTGAACGACGAGGAGGCCGAACGGCCCGACGGTCAGGTGTCCGACGACGCGGGTGGCGCGGGCGACGCGGACCGGGCCCGGGAGGCCTCGCGGGGCCTCATCGGCGCTCTGCTGCCGATCGGGGTGATCCTGGTCGGCCTCGGGCTCGTGCAGGGGTTCGGGACGACCACCGGCACGGCGTTCGTGATCCTGGGGCTGGCGCTGCTGACGGTCAGCCTCTCGCTCGTGGCGATCGCCGTGCGGGGCGGGGCGAAGG
>JAEZBT010000178.1 GCA_023426865.1 Actinomycetes bacterium | reverse complement strand
TCGCCGACCTGCGCGACCTCGTCCGCCGGGTGCGGCTCACCACACGTCAGGTCGAGGCGCTGGCGACGGCTGGCGCGCTCGGCTGCTTCGGCGTCGACCGGCGCGCGGGCCTGTGGGCGGCCGGGGCGCTCGCGCAGGAAGGGCCGGACACGCTGCCGGGCGTCGCCGTCGGGGTGGACGCCCCGATGCTGCCCGGGATGAGCGAGGTGGAGTCGGCCATGGCGGACGTGTGGGCGACGGGCGTCTCGCCCGACTCCTACCCGACGCAGTACGTGCGCGACGGGCTGGTGCGCGGCGGAGTGATCACCGTGGACGAGGCGATGAACGGCCGGGAGGGGTCGCGCGTCGCCGTCGCGGGCGTGGTCACGCACCGGCAGCGGCCGGGCACCGCGCAGGGCGTGACGTTCCTGTCGCTGGAGGACGAGACAGGGCTGCTCAACGTCATCTGCTCGGCCGGCCTCTGGAAGCGGTTCCGGACGGTGGCGCGCACGTCGGCGGCGATGGTGGTGCGCGGGCGGCTCGAGCGGGCCGACGGCGCCACGAACCTCATGGCCGAGCACCTGGCCCCGCTGTCGCTGCAGATCCCGACGACCTCGCGCGACTACCGCTGAGACACCTGACCGCCGAGGGTTGGACGGCAGGGCTCAGTCCGCGATCTCCTCGACGGCGGCCTCGACGCCGTCCCTCTCGAGCTCGGAGAAGTCGGTCGGCGGGTCGATGGTCCGCAGCAGCGCGAACACCGACCAGGCGACCGCGACCAGCGGCACGGCGATGACGGCGCCCAGGATTCCCGCGATGAGCGTCCCGGCGGTCACGGCGAGTGCGACCACCACCGGGTGCAGGGCGACCTGCTTGCCCATGACGAGCGGCTCGAGCACGTGACCCTCGAACTGCCCGATGAGCGCGATCCCGATGCCGACGAACACGGCGTTCCAGATGCCGTTGGCCGCCAGCGCCACGACCATCGCGATGACCATCGCCAGCGGCGCGCCGATGAGCGGGATGAACGCGCCGATGAACACCAGCACCGCGAGCGGCGCCGCCAGGGGCACACCGAGGACCAGCAGGATGATCACGGCCAGGATGCCGTCGGCGCCGGCCACCAGGAACGTGCCGCGGGTGTAGCCGGAGAACGTGTACCAGGCGGCCCCGCCGCCGAGGTACCAGGACTCCCGGTGCCGCGCGGGGAGCTGGTTGAGGAACCACTCCCACATCTCCTTGCCGCGCAGCAGGAAGAAGACCGTGAGGAACGTGGCGAGTGCAAGCACCGCGAACACCTGGCCGACCGAGCCGACGCTCGCCCACGCCTGCGACGCGATGGTGCCGCTGTTCTCGGAGACCCACTCCTGGCCGTTCGCAATCCAGTCCTGCACGTCCTCGTTCGTGACGGTGATGTGCAGCGGCGACTCCTCGAGCGTCTTGAGGATCTCCCCGATGCCGTCGTTGAACTGGTCGCCCAGGTCCTCCCACTGGCCGGCCACGGAGAACCCGACGTAGGTGAGCAGGCCCGCGAAGACCGCGACCGCGAACACCATCGACAGGGGAGTCGCCACGCCGCGTGGGATCCAGCGCGACAGCAGGTTCACCAGCGGCCGCAGGACCGCCGTGAACACCAGGGCCAGGAACACCGCGATGAAGACTAGGAGCACGCGGTTCGTGGCGAAGGCGACCAGACCCACGGCGACGACGACGACGATGAGCCGCCACGACCAGCCGGCCGCCGTACGCAGCCAGTGCGGCGTGTCCTCGTCGTAGCCGACGACGCTCGGGTTCCGCCGGGCACCGGCCACCTTCTTCGCCGCCGGTGTCGCGCCGGCGAGGTGCCGCGTCGACGCGCGCGGCCGCTCCGGCTCGAGGGGAGCGGCGTCGTCGCGGTCGGCCATGCGCACCTCCAGTGGGCTTCGACACACGCGCGGCGTCGCCGGTCCACGGTGCCGCCGATCGCCAGTCTGCCGCACGGGCCGTGGTCCATGAGGTCCGCCGCTCCGTGCTATGTTGTCTGCCGCGCTGAGAGCCCCGACGGGGGTTCGAAGCGACCACCTGTCCGGGTGGCGGAATGGTAGACGCGCTAGCTTGAGGTGCTAGTGCCCTTATGGGCGTGGGGGTTCAAGTCCCCCTCCGGACACTCGTTGAGACAGCGAGCTGTGAGGCCGTGACCAGCAGCAATGCGGGTCGCGGCCTTTCGTGCGTCTGCCCGCTGGTGGCCGATGTAACAGCCGATGCAACTAGTGCGGTCACCGCCGCGGGGCGTGAGGCGCGCCACAGAGGGCCAGATCCGGCGCAGACGCCTCGTTGTGCCGCACATCAACGAGGCATGACGAACGACCTCTCTTCGAGTGACGGCACGATCCTCGGGTGGCACGACCTCCGCACGTCCGACCGGGTCGCGCTGACACCCACCGAGGTGGCTCGCCTCCTCGGCGTCGACCGTCGAACGATCAGCAGGGCGATCGAGGACGGCGACCTCCCGGGGGTCCGCATCGGCCGCAAGATCTTCATCTCCCGTGAGGCGCTGGTCCGCAAGTTCGAGGCGGCAGCGTGACCGCCCGCAGACAGGCCGGCGAGGGCGGGATCTCCGCCTACGGGACGAAGGCCGGCCCTCGCTACCGCATCCACTGGCGCGAGCCGGTCGATCCGGATCAGCCGAGCGGCCCACGTCGCCAGCGCACGAAGAACGGGTTCCACGACAAGCGGACTGCGGCGGCGGAGCTGCGGTCAATCCTCTCTTCGCAGGATGCCGGGAGGTACGTCCGGAGCACTGACGTGACGGTGGGGGAGTACGCAAGGACGTGGATCGCGACGAAACGGCTCTCGCCGTCGACGGAGGCGATGTACCGGCGGTACCTGCGCCTCCATGTCGACCCGCAGATCGGTCACCTCGCCGTCAAGGAGGTGCGGCCGTCGACCCTCGCCGGCCTTTACAGGCAGCTGGAGGCCTCAGGACGGCGCCAAGCAGGCCACGAAGGCGGTGGACTGAGTCCGAACACGGTGCTCAAGGTTCACGTTCTCGTCGGCGCGGTGCTCCAGTCAGCGGTCGACGACCAACTGATCCTGGCGAATCCCGCTCGGCACCCACGGGCCAGCCCACCCACCCCTCGCCAGGTGCGGCAGGCAGCGCCGGAGCTTCGACCGTGGACGGCAGAGGAACTCCGCCGGTTCCTGCGGTTCGCGGAGAGCCGCATCGACGACCCGCTTCGGCACGCGTGGACCCTCCTTGCGTACACGGGCCTCCGCCGCGGAGAACTGCTCGGCCTGCGGTGGGCCGACGTCGACATGGCTGGAGCCGCGCTGTCCATCCGAAGGGCCATGGTGGAGATACGGGAGCGCGGCGAGCCCTCGAAAGTGGTGGAGAGCTTGACCAAGAGCGGCCGGGCCCGCGTGGTGCTCCTTGGACGCGCCGCCCTCGACGCCGTCCGCGCTCGCCGCAGCGATGCCGCGCAGATCAACGTGGCGCTACTGGGGAAGGAGAGACCGGTGTTCCTCCGCGACGACGGGCGTGCATTCAGCCCGGACGCCCTACTCAAGCAGTTCAAACGGACCCTCGCGGCACACAACTCCACCTGTGATCGAGGAGACCGGCTGCCGGACGTCCGCCTCCACGACTTGCGTCACACCCACGCCACGATGCTTCTGCAGGCCGGCGTCCACCCGCGCGTCGTCCAGGAGCGACTCGGTCACCGCAGCATCACCGTGACCCTCGAGACGTACAGCCACGTCCTCCCCAGCTCGCAGCGCAGCGCTGCCGACGCGTTGGACGGCATTAGGAGCGCCGACGACCTGGAGGCGCAAGGTGGCCAGTGACGACGACGTGGCAGACCCGTTCATGACGGTGCGCGAAGTCTCGGCGTACCTCAATGTCAGCCCGAACACCCTCAACTACTGGCGAAAGACCGGGCGCGGACCCCGCGGAGTCCGCATGGGAAAGGTCCTTCGCTACCGCAGAAGCGCCGTGGAGGAGTGGATCCAGAGATGCACCGCACTTGACCCGCGGGCTGGCGCGCCAGCGCCCGCTTGCCCCAATGAGGAGAAGAGCACGCGCGGTGGTCGCTGAGATCGAGCCTCCCGCTGGCGGGCGCGTCGTCATCGCAGGGGACTGGCATGGGAACACGCCGTGGGCGATGCACGTCATCGAGAGAACCTCTGCCCTCGGCATCGACACCATCCTCCAGCTGGGCGATCTTGGAGTGCTCTGGCCAGGCGACGTGGGCAGCACATTCACGTTCAAGCTCCAGCGTCACCTCGCCAAGCACGGAGTACGGCTCGTGTTCGTCGACGGGAACCACGACAACCACACCGCACTGCGGGCTCTGCCGCGGGACAGCGGGGGCTTCGGCGTTATCCGTACGAAGGCGAAGGGCGGTGGACGGCTCGAGCTCATCCGGTGGGCGCCGCGAGGACACCGGTGGACCTGGCCCGATGCCAACGGGGCGCCTGTGCGGTTTGGTGCCCTCGGCGGTGCGTTCAGCATCGACTACCACCACCGCAGGGTCGGCAAGGACTGGTGGCCGGGCATCGAGGAGGTCCAGGCCGAGGATCTCCAGGCGCTCGGACCCGAGCCGCTGGACGTGCTGCTCGCCCACGACTGCCCTACGGGCGCAGTGCCGGCGTCCACCATGGTGATCGACTACGACGACGATGTCAGGTCGCGTCGCTCGCGAGACTTGCTGCTTCAAGCCGTCACCGCGACTCACCCTCGGCTGCACTTCGCCGGTCACTGGCACCAGAGGCAGACCTTCAACCTCGCTCACGATGGCCAGGTGGCGCCCACTACCGTGCACGTCCTCGACAGGGATGGCTCGGGTGCGAATTGGGTCCTGCTCGACCTCAAGACACTTGATGTGGAGCATCCGGGACGGCAGCGACGAGGTGATGGAGCCGGCCTGGCCGGGTCACTGTGAACGGACGGATCGCGCCGGATGAGCTACCTAGCTGACGGCCGCTATGCGACCTCGGTGCGATAGGCCGCTCCATCGTATGCGCGGTCATGCCGATGAGCGGTTGGTGATTGACGCATCGCTAGGATGCATGGCGTGGCTGACTTGGAGGTCCCGGACGACGGCGCGACGTGGCTGAACGTCCTCGGTGTAGCGCCTCAAGTCGAAGAGGTTTCCGGTGATCCTTCGGTCATGGAAGCTCGAATCCCCCTGCCCGACGCCGAGGAGCTGCACCTCACCTGGGATGTGGCCCACGGCAGCGTGCGCGTCCGTTACCGCCAGGCCGACCGGACCGTCGTCGACCTCTATCGCGAGCGAGCGACGCTGTTGAGCATCCACAAGACGGACGCCAGCACCGCGCTGGTCGCCGAGTACCGCGCTGGCGACTGCATCGGACGCATCCGTATGCAGACCGCGCCTCACACCCTCGTGACTGACGAGCTCCTCCGAGCCTGAACGAGCCTCGACATCTCCGCGCGGTGATGCCGCTGTTCCTCCTCGTCAGGCTCGTCTGTAGACGGCGATGGCTTCGTCTCCGTCGCCGCAGCCGAACCGGCCCGCGTCGGCGTCCTTGTGGAGGCTTCCGCACGAGCAGCTCTCCGTTTCGGTCGGTGCGAGGGACATCAGGTCCCGACAGACCGGGCACTCGGCGAAGAGATCTGCGCGCATGTTCCATCCGCGTCCGGGCCCGGTCGCGGCCGGGCCGCGCCCGACGAGCACGAGGCCGGTCCTGGACACCATGCGCGTACCGTACGCCGACCGCCCAGCCATGCCACGGGTCGGGTGTCTGCGGGGGTAGGGCGGGCCAAGATTTCCTCATGGTGAGTGACGATGAGGTTCGACGCATTGAGCTGGAACTGCGCGAAGCGGGCTGGGCGGCCCACACCGGCCTGGAACGTGAGTTGGGGTCTGCTGCGGGTTGGGTTGACATCTCTTTCGAGGGCTTGGGGCCCTCGGGGAGGATGTCGCTATGCCGAAGAAGTACCCACCGGAGTTCAAGAAGGACGTGGCCGCGGTCGCCCGTCGCGGTG
>JAEZBT010000149.1 GCA_023426865.1 Actinomycetes bacterium | reverse complement strand
CCCGGTGGCGGGGCGGCGGACGGAGGTACCGCGTGTCAGGGGTGCGGGGGACGATGGCGCATGGCCGAACCCGCAGCGCCCGCGCCCGCGCCCACCGACCTGCCGGTCCTGCACCTGCCCGACGCCGCGGCGTGGCGGGCCTGGCTCGAGGCGAACCACGCGACGTCGAACGGCGTGTGGCTGGTGCAGCGCAAGAAGTCGGGTCGGATCCCCGCACCCAGCTACGACGAGGCGCTCGACGAGGCCCTGTGCTTCGGGTGGATCGACGGCCAGGGCCGGCGGCGCGACGACGACGCCTCCTACCAGCGCTGGACCCCGCGGCGCTCCCGGTCGATCTGGTCGGCGCGGAACGTGGCTCACATCGCGCGGCTGGAGAGCGAGGGCCGGATGACCGACGCCGGCCGCGCGGAGGTCGAGCGCGCCAAGGCCGACGGCCGCTGGGACGTCGCCTACGGCAGCCAGAGCACGGCCGAGATCGCCGAGGACCTGGCCGCCGCCATCGCCGCGAACCCCGACGCGCAGGCGTGGTTCGACGTGCTCACCGGCACCAACCGGTACGCCCTGTACTTCCGCGTCACCCAGGCCAAGCGGGCCGAGACCCGCGCCCGCCGCATCGCCGACCTCGTCGACAAGCTCTCCCGCGGCGAGACGCCCTTCCCGCAGAAGGCACGCCCCGAGGGCCGCTGACCCGCGGGCGGCGCCACGCACCTGCGAGACTGGTCGACCGTGAGTGAACTGCCGCAGGCCGACGCGCTCGTCGTCCGCTACCGGCCCGAGGCCGTGGAGCGCGCCCGGTCGATGGTCGAGTCGACCGTGCGGCGCCGGGCGTGGCTGGCGCTGGTCCTCGCCGCGCTCGTCGCGGTGCTCATCGTCGTGCCGTTCGTCCTCGACGCCGCGCCGTCCGGCGCGCGGTCCGTCCAGATCCTGCTCCTCGCGACGCTGGCGCTGCCGGGCGTGCTCGCCGTCGTCGCGATCCGCCGGCTGCGACGTCCGCCGCACCTGCCGACCGTCGCGTTCACGGTGACGCGCGAGCGCGTCGTCTTCGAGCCGCAGGAGAGCACGGGCCTGCGCCCGCGCCGGACCCCGGCTCAGCGGTGGGACCTCGGCACGACCACCGCCCGCGTCGCGACGGGCGAGGGCCCGGGACGACTCGAGCTGACGTCGACGACGGCCGACGGGGCCCGCCCGCGCGCCTTCCCCGTCGACCACCTCGACGTGGCCGCGGCGACGATCCTCAAGGCCGTCCGCCGAGCCTGAGACTGCGGCGGCCTGCCGGGGAAAAGCGCTCGCCCCACGTCGGGTGCGGGGCCACAGTGGTGCCCATGCCTTCCTGGACCGTCCTCACCCCCCCGGTGCCCGAGAGCCTCGACGACCCCGATGCGTGGGCGCTCCACGGCGTCGGGCGGGTCAGCTATGAGCACGAGGTGCGCCGGTGGGGCTACCCGGACCTCATGTACCCGTCGTGGTACCTGCTCGCGGACCTCAAGCCGCAGCCGTACTCGCTCCGGCGCCTGTTCGTGGCCGTCGCGGAGGGCACGGCCGAGCCCACGGCCGACGACGTCGTCGGGTTCGCCAAGGTGACCCTGCCGCTGAAGGACAACACGCACCTCGCGGACCTTGAGCTCTGCGTCCACCCGGACCATGAGGACGACGGCGTCGCGGACGCACTGCTCGCGCCCGCCGAGGCGCTCGCCGCCGAGCACGGCCGGACGTCGCTGGTCACGTGGGCCGAGCAGGTCGGCGAGCCGGAGCCGGGGCCCGACGTGCTCGAGCCGCCGACGGGCTCCGGGCGGGTCGACGGCACCACGCCGGAGGCGCGGTTCCTGTCGTCGCACGGGTACGTGCTGGAGCAGGCGGAGCGGTACTCCCTGCTGCGGCTGCCGCTCGAGGACGGGCTCCTCGACCGCCACCACGCCGAGGCGGCCGCCCGCGCGGGCGAGGAGTACCGCGTCGTTTCGTGGACCGAGCGGGCGCCCGAGGAGTGGGTCGACCAGGTCGCGATCCTCGAGACCCGCATGAGCACGGACATCCCCACCGGCGACCTCGACTTCGAGGAGTCCCACTGGGACGCGGCACGGGTGCGGGACTGGGAGCGCCGCGTGGCGGACTCCAAGCACGGCATGCTCGTGACGGCCGCCGTGCACGTGCCCACGCAGACGCTGGCGGCGTTCACCGTGCTCCGCTTCCCGACGGCGTACGAGGAGATCGTCTTCCAGGACGACACCCTCGTGCTGCGCGAGCACCGGGGCCGCCGGCTCGGCATGCTCGTCAAGGTGGAGAACCTCCGGCGCCTCACCGAGCTGCGTCCCGGGGCGGCCCGCGTGCACACGTGGAACGCCGAGGAGAACTCGTTCATGCTCGCGATCAACGTGGCGCTGGGCTTCCGGCCGACAGGCGTCGCGGGCATGTGGCAGAAGCGCACCGCGCAGGCAGTGGCGGCCGACGACGACGCCGAGGCCACCGAGGTCACCGCACCCCCCGTCGCTGCGAACGTCTGAGCCGATGGGTGCGCCCGAAGGCTTCGCGTTCGTCGCACGCGGCGAGGAGGTCCGCATCAGCCATTACGGCCGGCACGCGACGACCCTCCGGGGGCGCGCGGCGGCGGAGTTCCTCGACGAGGTGGCGGACGGCGACGCCCAGCTCCTCATGGCGCGCGTGACGGGCAGCTACCGCCGCGGCAACGAGCGCACGGCCCGCTCCCACCCCCGCAACGCGGGCCGGCAACGCGGCTGACCCTCCGGCCCTTGGTCCTGGTTCGTGCGCACATCCAACATGTTTGAATGAACACGTGGAGAGTGCGGAGAGGGCCGAGGTCATCCTCGGGGAGCTGGCCGGGGCCGGGCGGGTCGCCGTCGCCGAGCTCGCGGAGCGTCTCGGGACGTCGGAGATGACAATCCGCCGTGACCTGGAGGCGCTCGAGGCCCAGGACTGCCTGCGGCGCGTCCGCGGCGGCGCCGTCG
>JAEZBT010000143.1 GCA_023426865.1 Actinomycetes bacterium | reverse complement strand
CGGCCTCGAGTGCGAGGCGGAGCCGGTGACCGGCCACCGCGTCGAGCTGGCCGGTGATGCGCGTCCCGCCGGGGGTCTCGGCGAGGTGCAGGAACCGCGCGGCCCGCTGCGCGTCGTGACCACGTTCGAGCGCTGTCCTGTCCAGCGCCGCGGCCCAGAGCGCCGCTGCCTTAGCGAACCGTCCGGCGTCGACGTGCGCCGCCATCGCCAGCAGTTCCGCCTGCCCCGCCGGCGAGGCCAACGCCTCGCGCACCGGTGCCGAGGCTCCCGCAGCGGTCCGCGCGACGACGTCGACGTGCTCGACCGTCACCCGTCCGGCCTCGACCGCATCCCGGACGGCTGGCATCGCGGCCAGCGCGTCGCCGCGGCGCACCTCTGTGGCCGCCGCCCGGACGCCCGTCCGTGACGTGCGCGCCCGCCATGCCTCGAAGGTCGGGTCCCCGTTGGCCCGCCACGCCCCGCTGTCGCGCTGCGCGACCAGGACGGCCGCACGTGCCGTCGTGAGTCGCGCGACGGCCGCGTCGATCCCCGCGACGAGGCTGGTGCGCTCGTCGGGCGGCAGATCCGGCGCGCGCACCGTCGCTGCGGCGACCGCGCGGACGGCGTCGTCGAGCGCCGCCCGTGCCGTCGTCGTCGTCATCTCGTCTCCCGATTGAAACTGGTGTGCTAATCGTAGCGCAGCACGGCCGGGAAATCGGGACAATTCGCCCACGGCGAACGGCCCTCCCGCGGCCCGTAGACTTGCCGCCCGTGGCTCTCACCATCGGAATCGTCGGCCTGCCCAACGTCGGCAAGTCGACCCTCTTCAACGCGCTCACCCGCAACCAGGTGCTGGCCGCGAACTACCCGTTCGCCACGATCGAGCCGAACCTCGGCATGGTCGCCCTGCCCGACCCGCGGCTGCAGGTGCTCGCCGACCTCTTCGGCTCCGAGCGGATCGTCCCCGCGACCGTGTCCTTCGTGGACATCGCCGGCATCGTGCGCGGCGCGTCCGAGGGGGAGGGGCTGGGCAACAAGTTCCTCGCCAACATCCGCGAGGCCGACGCGATCTGCCAGGTGGTCCGCGCGTTCGCCGACGATGACGTCGTGCACGTCACCGGGCGTGTGGACCCCGCCGACGACATCGAGACCGTCAACACCGAGCTGATCCTCGCCGACCTGCAGACCCTCGAGCGCGCGATCCCGCGGCTGGAGAAGGAGGTCCGCGGCAAGAAGACCGATGCCGCCGTCCTCGCCGCGGCGCAGGCCGCGAACGCCCTCCTCGAGGAGGGCGTCACCGTCTTCGCGGCGCGCGACCGGCTCGCCAAGGCCGGCGTCGACGCCGTGGCCCTGCGTGACCTCCAGCTACTCACCGCGAAGCCGTTCATCTTCGTCTTCAACACCGACGACGCAGGCCTCGCCGACGCCGACATGCAGGCGCGCATGCGCGAGCTGGTCGCGCCCGCCGACCTGATCTTCCTCGACGCGAAGTTCGAGTCCGAACTCGTCGAGCTCGACGCGGCTGACGCCGCCGAGATGCTCGCGGACTCCGGCCAGGCCGAGCCCGGCCTGGACCAGCTCGCGCGCGTCGGCTTCCACACTCTCGGCCTGCAGACCTACCTGACGGCCGGACCGAAGGAGGCCCGCGCCTGGACGATCAAGCAGGGCTGGACGGCGCCCCAGGCCGCCGGTGTCATCCACACCGACTTCGAGCGCGGCTTCATCAAGGCCGAGGTCATCAGCTTCGCGGACCTCGTCGAGGCGGGTTCCATCGCGGCAGCGCGCTCCGCAGGCAAGGCCCGCATCGAGGGCAAGGACTACGTCATGGCCGACGGCGACGTCGTGGAGTTCCGCTTCAACGTCTGACTCCCGGCCCTCACCGCGCCGCGGCCGGCTGCCGCACGTACTGGCGCCCGCGGTCGGTCCCGAGCACCGTCCCGGCCGGATACCGGTCGGCGACGAGGAGCACGTCCATCACCGTCTCGAGCACGACGGCGTCGACCTCCTCCTGGGTTCCGCCGAAGTCGAGCCAGCCGCCGCGCGCCAGGCTGTCGCGGAAGGCCAGGACCAGGTCGTCGAGGCTCGACGGCCACTCCGCGACCTGGGCGGTCGTCGTCGCGCGCTCGGAGTGCAGGCCGGCGAAGGCACGCCCGCACCCGCACCCGCGCCTGGTCCCGCGGAGGTCGGTGGCGCAGATCACGCCGAACATCACCAGCTCGCCGGGCGTCGCCCACGTGTAGTCGTCGGCGCGGTCGCCCTGCGTCTCCTCCGTGGCCACCAGCACTCGCATCGTCGCGTCCTCCCTCGCGTCCGGATGATCGAACGCTAGTTCGACCTGCCGACATCCTGCCGCCGGCGTCCCCGCACCTGTGGACGGCGCGGACGTGCGGCCGCGACAGGCCCGCCACAATCACCCGCCCGCTCCGGCCGCGCGGGCTGGCGATCCCTTGATCAAGGCCTGCTGCGTGCCGATGAGGCTGGTGAACGCTCCGCCGCGCCGCGACCCGCACGGTGGGTCCACGACGGTGCGTGGCGAACCCGGCTGAGGGGAGGAGCGACCGGTGGTCGGTGCGCGCACCTCCCCGCAACCCCCGGCTCCCGACGGCGCGATCGTCCGCGACGTCGCAGCACGCTCCGACGTCGCAGCCGACGGTGCCGCACGCTCCGACGTCGCAGCCGACGGCGCGACGATCCTCTACGAGAGCGACCGGACGCGCGTGCACCGCGTGCCGCTGGCAGACGGGTCGGGGCACGTCATCCGCAAGGAGTACCTCGGGCCGGCCGCAGGGCGGCGCCGACGGGGCGAGCGACGGCTCCTCGAACGCCTCGCGGGCGTACCCGGCATCGCCCAGCTCGTCGACGCGCCCGAGCAGTCCGGCGTGCTCGTCCTCACCGACGTCGGCGGCGCGCCGCTCTCGGAGGTCCCCGCGGGGGTGCCGCTCGCCGTCGCCGACGTGGTGCGTGTCGCGTCGGACCTGGCAGAGGTCCTGGCGCGGGTGCACGGTCGGGGCGTCGTGCACCGGGACGTCTCGCCGGGCAACATCGTCCTGTCGGCTCGCGGCGGACGGGCGTACCTCGTGGACTTCGACCTCGGCTCGACGTTCGGGGCCGAGCTCCCGGCGTTCGCCCACCACGGCGAGATCGCCGGGACGCTCGCGTACATGGCCCCGGAGCAGACGGGTCGCACCGGCCAGTCTGCCGACCATCGTGCCGACCTCTACGGGCTCGGTGCCGTGCTGTACGAGCTCACGACCGGGCGTCCGCCGTTCGCCGAGGTGGAGGCCCTCGGTCTCCTGCACGCGGCGCTCGCCACCCGGCCCGTGCCGCCGGCGGACCGCAACCCGGCGGTGCCGGCGCTCCTCTCGCGCATCATCATGCGGTTGCTGGAGAAGGATCCCGCCCGGCGCTACCAGAGCGCGGCGGGCGTGGCCTACGACCTCGGCCTGGTGGGTGCGGCGCCGGACGGTGGAGCGGACCTGGAGCTGGGCCGGCGCGACTTCCCGCTGCGCCTCGCACCGCCCTCGCGTCCGGTGGGCCGCGACGCCGAGATCGAGCTGCTCGGGCACGCCTTCACCGGGATGCTTGCCGGTCGCGGTCGGACCTTCCTCGTCACCGGTGGGCCCGGCGTCGGGAAGACCGCGCTCCTTCAGCAGCTGCGCCCGGACACGGCCCGGGCAGGCGGCTGGTTCGTCGCCGGCCGGTTCGACGAGCACGTCCGGGCCCACGACCTGGACGGGCTCCGGCAGGCGCTCCGCGGCCTGGTCCGGATGGTGCTCGTCGAGCCCGAGGAGACGGTCGCGGCGATCCGCACCCGGCTCCGCGCCGAGCTCGCGGGGAATGCGGGCCTGGCCGTCGCGCTCAGCCCCGAGCTGGGGGCGGTGCTCGAGCAGGAGCCGGAGGCCGTCGCGGCGGACCTGTCCACCCTCCTGGCCCGCCTCCAGCAGATCGGTGTCGGCATCCTGCGCGCCGTGGCCTCGCCCGACCGTCCCGTCGTGCTGGCGCTCGACGACCTGCACTGGGCGACGCCGACGGCCCTGGCGGTCATGGATGCGATCCACATGGCCGACGACCTGTCGGGCGTCCTGCTCCTGGGCGCGTTCCGGACCTGTGACGTCGGGGTGGACCACCCGCTGGCCGGGCTGATCGCGCGGTGGGGTCGCCTCGGCGTGACGCCGACCCGCCTGGAGCTCGCCGACCTGCCGCAGGCCGCCCTCGGCATGATGCTCGGCGAGATGCTGCGGTTGTCACCGGAGGAGGCCACGTCGCTGGCCGCGGCGGTGGGCGAGCTGACCCGCGGCAACCCCGCCGACACGGTGGAGCTGCTCAACGCCCTGCGTCACGACGGGCTCCTGACGCTCGGGGAGCATGGGTGGCGGTGGGACGCGGCGGCGATCGGTCGGTACATCGGCGAGGGGAGCATGGGAGACCTGCTCACCGCTCGTCTGGACGGCCTGCCCCAGGACGCGAGCGAGATCGTGGACCTCATGGCCTGCCTCGGCGGCGAGCTCACCGTCGAGCGACTGGCGGTCGCCGCGGGGCTGGATCCCGACGAGGTGGAGCCCCGGCTGGGTGCGGCGCTGGCGAACGGCGTGCTGGGGATGGACTGGTCCGCCGGCGTGCTCGCCTTCCCGCGCGACGTGATCCATCGGGCGGTGTCGGCGCGGCTGACACCGGAGCGGCGCTCGGCCATCTGCCTGGCCGCCGCACGTCGGCTCGCCGCCGACCCGCGGTACGAGGTGCACGCCGCCGAGCCGTACCTCGACGCGCTGGCGCAGGTCGTGGACCCGGTCGAGGCGTCCCGGGTGGCCGCCGTCCTCCAGGCGGCCGCCGCCCAGGCCCGGGGCATCGCCGACTTCACCGAGATGGAGCGCTACGCCTCTGCTGCGCTCGACGTGGCCCGGCGGTGCGGCCCTGCGCAGGCGGACGGTTGGCAGGACGCCCTGATCGCACGGCTCGCGATCGACCGGCATGCCGCGTTGTGCGCGCTCGGCCGGCTGGCCGAGGCCGACGACGTGCACCGCGAGATCCGGGAGCTCACCGACGACCCGCTCGTGTTCGCCGAGCCGACGGGCATCCAGATCGCCAGCCTGACCGCGCAGAACCGGCCCATGGAGGCGCTCGCCCTGGCGACGGACCTCCTCGGCCGGCTGGGCGTGCCGCCGCCGGAGGACCCGGACGAGCTCCGCGCCCAGGGCGCCACCGGGCTCGCCGAGCTCCGCCGATGGGCGGCGTCAGGCGACGAGACGGACGACCTCGCCCGCCCGGAGGACGACGACCCGAGCGTCCTCGCGATCGCCACGACCCTGGACCGGGCGATGCCCGCGGCGTTCTTCACCGGGCACCCGCTCTTCGCCTGGATGGTCGTGGAGGCGGGACGACTGTGGGCGGAGCACGGCCCGTCAGCCGCGCTGTGCGGCCCGCTCGGCCACGCGTCCTTCGCCACGGTGACCGTCGCGGACGACTACGAGCAGGGCGTCCGGATCGCCCGCCGGGTCGTCGCGGTCGGCGAGGCCCGCGGGTACGAGCCGAACGTCTCGCGCGCGCGCTTCACGTACTCGGCGTCCGCCTCCCCGTGGCGGGAGCCGATCGAGACGACGGTGCTCCACTCGCACCGTGCGCACGAGGGGCTCGTCCGCCACGGTGAGGTCTACTTCGCCGGTGGTGCCTTCTACTCGTCGGTCCCGCACGTGTTCGACTGCGCGCCCACGCTCGACGAGGCCTCAGAGGAGTCCGACCGTGCCGTCGCGTTCTGCGAGCGGACGGGCAACGCCCAGGCGGGCGAGGCCTACGTCGCCTACCGTCAGCTGACGCGCGCACTTCGTGGGCTGACCGCTCCGGGCACCTTCGACGAGCCCGGCTTCGACGAGGCCGAGTACGTCGCGACCACACAGGTCAACCTCGTCGCGATGGCTTACTACGCGATCGCGAAGGGCATGCAGGCGGTCGTCGCGGACGACCTGGACGCACTCGTCGGCCACGCCGAGGCGGTGGTCCCCGCGCTCCCGGCGATCAGTGCCACCTACCCCGGGGCGCAGGCGCGCGTGCTGTCCGCCCTCGCGCTGGCCCACCGGCTCCGGTCGGCACCGGACGACGACCGCGAAGCGCTCCTCGCCGAGCTCGACACGCACCGGGACTGGCTGTCCGCCCGCGCCGAGCAGGCGCCCGAGAACTTCCGTCACCTCCAGCACCTGGTCGACGCCGAGCGGGCCTGGGCGACAGGCGACTTCCTGCTGGCCGCACGCAGCTTCGACGCGGCACAGAACGAGGTGGCCGGCCGCCGGCGGCCCTGGCACCGGGCCGTCATCCTCGAGCGGGCCGCGCGCTGCTACCTCGCGCACGGGCTCGGGCAGGTGGGCCACCGCCTGCTGGCCGACGCGCGGAGCGCCTACGCGGACTGGGGCGCCACGGTCAAGGTCGCGGACCTCGACCGGAGCTGGCCGCAGCTGAGGTCGGCGGAGCCGGGCGCGCGCCGCGGCGGCTCCACGCAGCGAAGCAGCCAGGGTCGGACGGAGACCCTCGGCCACTCCGAGATCGACCTCGTGGGCATCATCAAGGCCGCCCAGAGCTTCGGCAGCCAGAGCGACCTGGACCAGCTCCAGGCGAGCGTCACCACGATCCTCACCGCCCTCAGCGGGGCGACGTCCGTGCGCATGGCGCTGTGGAGCGACGAGACCCGGGAGTGGATCGTGCCGTCGCCGACGGCCGACGGGGCGGCGCTCGCGGCCGACGGTGCGGACTGGGCGCTCCTCCCGCTGTCCGCCCTGCGGTACGTGGAGCGCACCCGCGAGCCGCTCGTCGTCGACGACGCGACGCAGGACGACCGCTTCGCCCGCGACCCGTACTTCGACGGCGTCGGCCGCTGCTCGCTCCTGGCCATGCCGGTCCTGGCACGCGGCCTGCTCAAGGCGATCCTCGTCCTGGAGCACAGGGCCGCCCGCGCCGCGTTCTCCGCGGATCGGCTCGACGGCATCGCACTCATCGCAGGGCAGCTCGCCGTGTCGCTGGACAGCGCCATGCTCACCGCGTCGCTCGAGCGCCGGGTGGCCGAGCGCACCAGGGCCCTCGGCGAGGCCAACGAGCGGCTGTCGGAGATGAGCGGGACCGATCCGCTCACCGGTGTGGCGAACCGCCGTCGCCTCGCGGAGGTCTCGGACGCGCGGTGGCGTGGTGCCCAGGCCGCAGGGGGGAGCCTCGGCGTCGCGATGATCGACGTCGACTTCTTCAAGGAGTACAACGACCGCTACGGGCACCTGGCTGGGGACCGTTGCCTGGCACAGGTCGCCCAGGCGATCGGACGCTGCATCAGGGGCGGTGACCTGCTCGCCCGGTACGGGGGCGACGAGTTCCTCGTGCTGCTGCCTGACGCCACGGACGCCGCCGCGCGCGCTGTCGCGGTCCGGATCCGCGACGCCGTCCGTAGCCTCGGGCTGACGCACGTGGACTCCCCGCACCGCAGGGTGACGGTCAGCATCGGGGTCGCTGTCATGAGCCCCGTCGACGGCGACCGGCCGGAGCAGCTCATCGAGGCTGCCGACGCGGGCCTCTACCGGGCCAAGAAGAGCGGCCGGGACCGGGTCGACGCCGAGCTCTGACCTGGGCTCCGAGGTGGTCGCCGGCCGGGCGCCCGACGGGTCGCCCGACCGGCCGGGCCGCACGTAGGTTCGCGCCATGCGCATCCTGGTCGTCGACGGTTCCGCCCGTCTCCCGCGCACCGACCGAACCTGACCGGGATCATCGGGCGCGCACGCCGCGCCACCGGACACTGTGGTCGACGACAGGAGGGACCACCGTGATCGGCACTCTCAACGCCCTGGTCGGGCTCGTCGAGCAGCACCACGACCAGCCCGTCGACGTCGCCGCGTTCGCCCGCGAGCACGGCACGACCGAGTACCACCTGCGCCGGATGTTCTCGGCGCTGGCCGGCTTGCCGCTGTCGGAGTACGTCCGGCGCCGCCGGATGACGCTGGCGGCCGCGGACCTGGTGCGCGGCGAGCCGAGCCTGCTCGACCTCGCCGTGCGCCACGGGTACGGCTCGGCCGAGGCGTTCGCCCGGGCGTTCCGGGCGGTGCACGGCATCGGTCCGGCGGACGTGCGCCGGTCCGGGGGGCCCCTCGTCACCCAACCCGTGCTCAGGTTCCGTCTGAGCGTCGAAGGGAGCGCCCCCATGGACGTCACGATCACCGACCGACCCGCCTTCGTCCTCGCCGGCCACGCCGCGCAGGTCCCGCTGCAGCACCGCGGCGTGAACCCGCGCATCGCCGAGCGCGTCGCCTCGATCGCTCCCGAGGAGCACGCACGCCTCAAGGCGCTCAGCGACACGGACCCGGGCGGCATCCTCGCGGTCACGGCGGGGTCCGACCCCGACGCCGCGGTCGGCGCCGGCGCCTGGGCCGTCTTCCATTCGACCGGGCCGTTCCCCGACGCCCTGCAGCAGACCTGGGCGGCGACGGCGACCGAGTGGTTCCCCTCGAACCCCTGGCGGCTGCGACCGGGCCCGTCGATCGTCCGGTACCTCGAGCTCACGCCCACCGAGGCGATCTGCGAGCTCTGGATGCCGATCGAGCGCGCCTGAAGCCACGCAGGGCCCGCGCATATCGTGTTGCCGGGCCCTGCGCGTCGGCGGAGACTGCCGCCCGTGCCGGTCCACCTCCGCCCGCCGACGACGTCGGACCTCGCGCACCGCGCCGCGCACGACGACGTCGTCGTCACCCCGGGCACCGACCCGGCGGCGACCGACCGTCTCCTGCACGAGCTGCCGGACTGGTTCGGCATCGAGGACTCGATCGCGGAGTACGTGAGCGCCGCGACGCGCCTGCCGGGCTACCTCGCGCAGGCGGCGGGCGACGTCGTGGGCGTGCTGCTGGTCGAGCGCCACGGGCCCGACCGGGCCGAGGTCCACCTCCTTGCTGTCGCGCCCGAGCGCCACCGGGCCGGCATCGGCCGTCGCCTGGTCGAGACGGCCGCTGGCGATCTCGCCCGGGACGGCGTCCGCACGCTCGAGGTCAGGACGCTCGGCCCGTCACACCCGAGCGAGCACTACGCGCGCACCCGCGCCTTCTACGGCGCCCTCGGCTTCGTCGCGGGCGAGGAGCGCGACGACGTCTGGCCGGGCAACCCGTGCCTGCTCATGGCCCGGTCGCTCGCCGACCGATGAGTTCGGTGCCACCCGCTGGTCGGCACCGGTACGACCACCGTGACCGTCCGAGGAGCCGAGATGACCAGCACCCCCGCCACCAGCCGCGCCGTCACCACGCGCACCGTTCCCGCGCCGGGCGCCACGATCACCTACGACATCCGTGGCGACCTCGCCGACGCGACCCCCGACAGCCCGCCCGTGTTCCTCGCCGGGTCGCCGATGGATGCGAGCGGCTTCGTGACCCTCGCCTCGCACTTCACGGACCGTGTCCTGGTCACCTACGACCCGCGTGGCGCGGGCCGTAGCGCGAAGGACGACCCGACCACGGAGAGCACCCCCACGGAGCACGCCGACGACCTGCACCGGGTGATCGCCGACCTCGGCGTCGGCCCGGTGGACCTGTTCGGCAGCAGCGGCGGGGCCGTGAACGCCCTGGTCCTGGTCGCGACGCACCCTGGGGACGTGCGGACGCTCGTGGCGCACGAGCCGCCCGCGGCGTCCGCCCTGCCGGACCGGGAGAACGCGTTCGCGGCCGTCCGCGCGATCCAGCGGGTGTACCAGCAGCGTGGCTGGGGTGCCGGGATGGCCGCCTTCATCGCCGTCACCGCCCACCAGGGCGAGTTCGGGGACGACGTCGCCGACCAGCCCTTCCCCGACCCGGCGGCCTACGGCCTGCCCACCGAGGACGACGGCGCCCGCGACGACGTGATGCTCCACCAGAACCTCGTCTCGTGCACCCACCACGAGCACGACGTCGCCGCGCTGCGCGCCGCCCCGACCCGGATCGTGCTCGCGGTGGGCGAGGAGTCGGGCGGCGAGATGGCGGCGCGGTCCGGACGCGCGCTCGCCGCTCAGCTCGGCATCGAGCCCATGGTGTTCCCCAGTGGCCACGGCGGGTTCCTCGGTGGCGAGTTCGGCCAGACGGGCAAGCCGACGGAGTTCGCGGCTGCGCTGCGCGCCGCCCTCTGATCAGCCGACGGCGTCGCGCGCCGCCTGCGCCACCCGCTCCCGGTAGGCGGCCCACCACGCCTCGTCCACTCCGGGCAGGTTCTCGTTGCCCGCGCTCAGGCCCGTGCCGCCGTCGATGAGCTCGCGCAGGATGTCGGCGTGCCCGGCGTGCCGGTGCGTCTCGGCGATCATGTGCACGAGCAGCTGGTGCAGCGTCACGTCCCGTTTGCCCTCGCCCCACCAGGGCACGTGCCCGACGGCGTCCAGCGGCAGCGCCTCGATGGTCGCGTCCGAGTGGGCCCAGGCGCGCTCCGCCAGGCCCAGCACCTCGGCTCGGGTGACCTCGGCCGGGACCCAGAAGTCGTCGTTGGGCTCGGCGCCCTCGTCGTCGAACCAGGGGAGCGGCTCACGGAACGGACGCCCCAAGCACTCGCCGAAGTAGCCGACGTCGACGCTCGAGACGTGCTTGACCAGGCCGAGCAGGTTGGTCCCGGTCGGGGTGAGCGGGCGTCGCGCGTCGTACTCGCTCAGGCCCTCGAGCTTCCAGACGAGCGCCTCGCGGGCGCCGCGCAGGTAGCCGTGCAGGTCAGCCTTGGCGGTGGATGCACTGTCGTTGGTCGTCATCGGGTCAGCCTGCCCCCGTCCGGTGACACGGACGACCCGGGTCTCACCGCGCGTCGTCAGTAGACGAAGCGCCCGGCGTGGTCGAACTGCGCCGGGCGGACGTCCACGACCCATGACCTGTCGATCGGGCCGTAGATGTGCGGGTAGAGCTCGCCGTCGCCGGCGTCCTCGTGCTCGATCCGGACCCCGTCCTGCCGGATGAGCGCCGGCTCGAGGACGAGGACGCACAGCTCTTCGGGGTCGTCGCGGTAGACGAAGCGTGCGACGTCGTCGACCTGCTCCGGGTAGGAGGCATGGACGAAGCCGACGTCGACGAGCGTGCGGCCGCGCGTCGAGACGGCGTAGGTGCTGCCGTCACGGAGCGACTCCTGCCAGTCGGCCCGATGCGCGATGTGGAGCAGGTGCATCCGGCCACAGTAGAACCCGTCGCCCGGGTCTCGCAGCGCCCTGCGAGGCCCTACCACGGCGCGCGCATGGCGGCGTCCGGTCGCCGTCGTCGGCGGTCCCAACGCCGGTTCGACCCCGTCCGGGAGGCCCGGTTCGCGGCAAGAGCCCCATCTGCCCGATGCCGAGTCTCACCCCAGGGGCCGCGGGCGGCTCCGCGCCACGGGGGGCCATCGACGGCGGTTCCCGCGCCGCGGACACCGTCTGTCAACGGTTTTCTGCGCCCGTGACCTGCACGAGTGCGCTGACCTGCGACAGCACTGAGATCAGGCGTCCCGCATGGTGAGATGTACCGGGTAGTATCGAAAAGGTAACGATCGCCAGGGCCCCCGGTCGGTGTCCCGATTGCCACATTCGGCGGCTGTACGCTCGCCCAATCCAAGGGTGGAAGTCCCTTGCAGTTCTCGCGTCCCCGCACGCGGCTGCGGACCCTCACCTCATCCGTCAGGAGGAACTTGTGAAGATCAGGCGAATCGGCGCCCTCGGCGCCATCGTCGCGACGAGCGCGCTCGTGCTGAGCGCGTGCTCGACCCCGGGTGGGAGCGAGATCGTCGAGGACACCGCTGTGAACGTCGGCTGGAACCAGCCGTTCTACTCGCAGAACAACCTCACCTCGAGTGGCAACGCGACGACCAACTCGAACGTGCTGTACCTGACCGCCGCCGTCTTCAACTACTACGACGGCGACCTGAACCTCGTGCAGAACGAGGACTTCGGCACCTACGAGAAGGTGTCGGACGACCCGCTGACCGTGAAGTACACGGTCAACGAGGACGTCACGTGGTCAGACGGCACGCCCGTCGACGCGGCCGACCTGATCCTGTACTGGGGCCCCCAGAACGACGCCTTCGACACCACCGAGGCCGCCACTGACGAGGAGGGCAACCTCCTCGAGACCGAGGACGGCGTCTACTTCGACGGCTCCTCCGTCGCGATGACCCTGGTCTCGCAGTTCCCGGAGATCAGCGACGACGGCCGCTCCGTCACGCTGGTCTACGACAGCCCGCGCTCCGACTGGGAGGTCTCCTTCCAGCCGTCGCCGATCGCCGCCCACGCGGTCGCGAACCTCGCCCTCGGCATCGAGGACGCCGAGGAGGGCAAGGAGGCCATCATCGACGCGTTCCGGAACAACGACACCGCGGCGCTCACCCAGATCGCGAACGTCTGGAACACCGGCTTCGACTTCACCTCGCTCCCGGACAACGAGCTCCTCTACCTGTCCTCGAGCGCGTACGTGATGACCGAGTACGTCGAGAACCAGTACCTCACCGTCACGGCCCGCGACGACTACGACTGGGGCCCCGCGCCCAAGGTCGAGTCGATCACCATCCGTTACACGGAGGACCCGCTCGCGTCGGTGACCGCTCTGCAGAACGGTGAGGTCGACCTCATCCAGCCGCAGTCCTCGGTCGACGTCATCGAGACCCTCGAGGGCATCGACGGCATCACCTACCAGGCCGAGGAAGAGGGCACGTACGAGCACGTCGACGTCATCTTCAACAACGGCGGCCCGTTCGACCCGGCCTCCTACGGTGGCGACGAGGACAAGGCCCGCGCCGTCCGCCTCGCCTTCCTCCTCTCGGTGCCGCGCGCCGAGATCCTCGAGAAGCTGATCGTCCCGCTGAACCCTGACGCCCAGCCGCGCAACTCGCACACGGTCGTCCCCGGCTCGCCGGCGTACGACGACGTCGTGGCCGGCAACGGCTCCGACTTCTTCAGCGAGGACGACGAGGCCAACCGCCAGAAGGCGATCGACCTCCTCGCCGAGGCCGGCGTCGACACCTCGACCCCGATCGACGTCCGGTTCCTCTACGGCGCCTCGAACGTCCGTCGCGCCAACGAGTACCAGCTCATCGCAGCCTCGGCCCAGAAGGTCGGCTTCAACGTGATCGACGAGGGTGACGACGCCTGGGGCGGCCGCCTCACGCAGACCGACACCTACGACGCGTCGCTGTTCGGCTGGCAGTCCACCAACACGTTCGCCCTGAACTCCGAGGCGAACTACGTGACCGGCGGCCTGAACAACTTCGGTGGCTACTCCAACGAGGACGTCGACGCGTGGTACGCCGAGATGGCCTCCGCGACGCCGGAGGAGGAGAAGGAGCTGACGACCAACATCGAGGCGCAGCTCAACGAGGACGGCTTCTCGGTCCCGATCTTCCAGTTCCCCGGCGTCGTCGCGTGGCGCGACGCTCTCGAGGGCGTGAAGATGATCCCGATCTCGCCGACCATCTTCTGGAACTACTGGGAGTGGGAGATCAGCGCTGAGGACACCCTGGACGCCCCCGGCGCCTGAGGCCGACCTCCCCGCTGACACCCGTCAGTAGGTAGTAGGCATGCACGATCCGGTGGGGTACCGCGGCACCCGCGGTACCCCACCGGCATGCCGGGCCGGAGCACCGGTCCGGTGCCCCGTCCAGCCGTCCTCGCAGCGGGCCCATCGCCCCGAGGACCGTCCGTGGTTCGACGCGTAGACTCACCGCGTTCCATCCACTCGTGAAGAGGTCCCCCCACATGGCCACCTCCGTGACGAGCCTGCCTGCCGACGAGGCGACGATCGCCTCGCCCCAGCCGCAGGCTCCCTCCCGCCTCAGGCGGAGTGCGCCGATGCTGACCTTCCTCGGTCGGCGTCTGCTCTCCTCGGCGATCGTGCTGCTCGGAGCCACGTTCATCGTGTACATGCTCCTGGCGTACGCGCTGGACCCGCTGGAGGACCTGTACGCCTCGAGCGCGCCCAACAAGGAGCAGCTGATCGAGGCCCGCATCCGGGACCTCAACCTCGACACGCCGCCCGCGGTCCGGTGGGTGATCTGGCTGGGCGGGGTGGCGAAGTGCGGCATCGGGCAGTGTGACCTCGGCAGGAGCTGGGTGACGAACGAGAACGTCATCGACATGCTCAGCACGGCGATCCCCTCCACCGTCCAGCTCATCGCGGCCTCGACGTTCCTGGCCATCGGCCTGGGCATCGTCGTCGGCATCGCGTCCGCGCTGCGGCAGTACACCGGGTTCGACTACTCCGTGACCTTCATGTCGTTCGTGCTCTACTCGCTGCCTTCGTTCTGGGTGGCCGTGCTCCTCAAGCTGTGGGGCGCGATCGGCTTCAACGACTTCCTGCGTGACCCCACGCTGTCGCTACCCGCCGTGGTGGGCCTAGCCGTCGTCGGCGGCCTCATCTGGCAGGCGCTCGTCGCCGGCGACCTCAGACGCCGCTTGACGGTCTTCGCGGTGGCCGCCCTCGCGACCGGCGCCGTCTTCTACGGGATGTCCGCCACCGAGTGGCTCCTCGACCCGAGCCTGACGATCGTCGGCGTGCTCGTGCTCGGCATCGCCGCCGCGTACGCGGTCACCGCGCTGAGCGCCGGCCTGCGCAACAAGCGCGCGCTGTACGCCTCGCTCACGACGGTCGCCGCGGGCGTCGCGCTGTACTACCCGCTCCAGTGGCCGTTCGCCGTGGCGAGCGCGTGGCTCATCATCGGCCTCGCCGTCGCCGCCGTCGCGAGCGGCATGCTCATCGGCTGGCTGTTCGGCGGGCCCGACCGGGCGGTGTCCATGCGGGCTGCGGCGATCACCGCTGTCATCGTCGGTGCCTTCATCTACATCGACCGCGTCATGGACGTCTGGAAGCTGTACTCCAACTCCAGCCGCATCGCGGGGCGCCCGATCGCGACGATCGGCTCGCAGACCCCGGGCCTGGCCGGCAACGACTACTGGGTGACGACGCTCGACACCTTCACCCACCTCGTGCTGCCGACGATCGCGCTGATCCTCATCTCGTTCGCGTCCTACACGCGGTACTCCCGGGCGAGCCTGCTCGAGGTGATGAACCAGGACTACATCCGCACCGCGCGGGCCAAGGGCCTGCCCGAGCGGGTGGTGACGGTGCGGCACGCCTTCCGCAACGCCCTCATCCCGCTCGCCACGGTGGTCCCGCTCGACATCGCGGCCCTCTTCGGTGGCGCGATCATCACCGAGCGGATCTTCGCGTGGAGCGGTATGGGAACCCTGTTCCTCTCGTCGCTCGCAGCGCGGGACGCCGACCCCGTGATGGGGTACTTCATCGTCGTCGGAACGATGCTCGTGCTCGCGAACATCGTCGTGGACTTCATCTACGCCGCTCTCGACCCCAGGATCCGGGTGAACGCATGACTGTCCCCACTCCCGACTCCGAGCCGATCGAGAAGCTCGACGACCAGTTCGCCGGCGAGCGCGTCGAGAACGCCATCGAGCTCAAGGAGGTCGAGGGCCTCTCGCAGGGCCGCATCGTCCTCCGGCGCTTCCTGCGTCACCGCGGCGCGATGGTGGCCTCGTTCTTCCTCATCGGCATCGTCCTGCTCGCCACGACGTCCATCGGCTGGGGCCCGATCCCCGGGTGGTGGACGTACGGCCCGAACGACCTCGCGCCCGTGGTCAACCCGGGCGGCGCGCCGACGATGTCGATCTCGACGTCCGGCATCACGTTCGGCGAGCACCCGTTCGGCCAGGACAACATCGGCCAGGACGTCTTCGCCCGCGTCATGAGCGGCACGCAGACGTCGCTCATGGTGATGGTCGTCATCGGCCTGCTGGCCACGACGATCGGCATCCTGATCGGCTCCGTCGCGGGCTTCCTCCGCGGCCGCCTGGACAACGTGATCATGCGCTTCACCGACATGGTCATCACCATCCCGGTGATCATGATCGGCGCGATCCTGGGTGCGTGGGTCGGCAGGGCGGAGCCGCTGCTGCTCGCCCTCGCCCTCGCCATGGTGACCTGGACGTCGATGGCCCGACTCGTGCGCGCCGAGTTCCTGTCGTTGCGTGAGCGCGAGTTCGTCGACGCCGCGCGCGTCGCTGGAGCCAGCAACGCGCGGATCATGTTCAAGCACATGCTCCCGAACGCGGTCGGCGTGATCATCGTCAACACGACGCTGCTCATGGCCTCGGCGATCCTGCTCGAGACGGCGCTGAGCTACCTCGGCTTCGGCATCCGGTACCCCGACGTGTCGCTGGGCAACCTGATCAGCGACTACCAGACCGCGTTCGCGACGCGGCCGTGGCTGTTCTGGTGGCCGGGTCTGTTCATCGTGAGCATCGCGCTCTGCGTGAACTTCATCGGTGACGGCCTGCGCGACGCCTTCGACCCGCGGCAGCGGCGTATCCCGAGCAAGCGTGCGATGGACCGGGCCGCGGCCCGCGCCGCGCGTCGCTCCGAGGTGACGGCCACGTCGGCGACGGACGCCGCCGGTGCCTGAGACGACCCAGACGCGCGCGGTGACGCAGTCGGGCTCAGCCGAGGCTGAGCGTGACCGCGGACGCCGCGACGAGCGCCACGACGAGCAGCAGCGGACCCGGGTGCCAGCGCACCACGGGGCGCTGCCGCTCGAGGCGCGGGTCGTCGAGGTGCCCGGCGTCGCGCAGCGCCTCCCAGCGACGACGGATGTACGCCGACGCGTCGCCGGACGGCGTGCCCTCCAGGTCGCCGGGCCGCAGGCCACCGGCCGCGTAGGCGCTCTCGGGCTGGTTGCGCATGGTCAGGTGCGTGCGGTTCGCAGCGATCGTGCGGCTGGGCACGGGGGCCGCCCAGGCGTTGTAGGGGCCGTACGCGGTCTCGAGCGTGAGGGCGTACTTCGTCTCGATGCGCTGGATGGCAGGCCACGGCAGCTCGACGGTGCGCAGCACGTTGCGCAGCGTCACGCCGCCGTCGCTGATGATCACCGCCGGTCGGCCGTAGAACGCCCAGACCGCGGCGGGCACCACGAGGAACACCGGCAGGTAGCGCAGCGCGGCACCGACGTCGTCCAGGGCCGTCACGACGAGCGCGACGGCGGCCACGGCCGCGACGCCGATCGTCATGCCCCGGGCCGAGCCGGGCTGGTAGGTCACTGTCTGGTCAGCGGGCGACGGCACCGCACCATGGTCTCAGAACGTCCCTCGCAGGCAGGCCCGGCCGCCACGGCCGCGTCCGTGAGCGGGGCCCCGCGCCGATGCGGCGCACGTCACGAAAGGGCACGGCGTGGTCACTGACGCAGCCGCCACCAAGGCACCGATCCTCGAGGTCCGTGGGCTCGGCGTCGACTTCTTCGTCGAGGGCGAGTGGTACCCCGCCGCCATCGACATGGACTACGACGTCCGCCCGGGCGAGGTGCTCGGCATCGTCGGCGAGTCCGGGTCGGGCAAGACCCAGTCGTCGATGTCCCTCATCGGGCTCCTGCCGCAGAACGGCCGGGCGCGCGGATCGGCGAAGCTCGCCGGCAAGGAGCTCGTGGGGCTGACCCACAAGCAGCTCTCGCACGTCCGCGGCAAGGAGGTCGCGGTCATCTTCCAGGAGCCGATGACCGCCCTGAACCCCGTCTACACGATCGGCTTCCAGATCGTCGAGACGCTGCGGACGCATTTCGACATGGGCCCGCACAAGGCCCGCGAGCGCGCCATCGAGCTGCTGAGCCTGGTGGACATCCCCGACCCGGCGCGGTCCGTGGACAAGTACCCGCACCAGCTGTCCGGCGGTCAGCGGCAGCGCGCGATGATCGCCCAGGCGCTCGCGTGCGACCCGAAGCTGCTCATCGCAGACGAGCCGACGACGGCGCTCGACGTCACCGTCCAGGCCGAGATCCTCAAGCTCATGCGCGACCTGCGCAGCCGGATCGACTCCGGGATCATCCTCATCACTCACGACATGGGCGTGGTCGCCGACCTCGCGGACCGCGTGCTGGTGATGAAGGACGGCCGGATCGTCGAGTCGGGCTCGGCCGACGAGATCTTCAACCGGCCGACGCACCCCTACACGCAGCAGCTGCTGGCCGCGGTGCCGCACCTGGGCGCGACCGTCGGCGGCGACGCCGCGCTCGCCGAGGCCGGCGCCTCCACACCGATCACCGCCACCGGTGCGGCGACGACCGAGCCCCGGACGGCCCCCGCGGGCGCGGCCCCGGCCTCCGACCTCGCGCTCGAGGCCCGTGACCTGGTCATCGAGTACCCCGGCCGCGGGCGCATCCCCGCCTTCCGGGCCGTCGACGGCATCAGCATGGACATCAGGCGCGGCGAGGTCGTGGGCCTGGTCGGCGAGTCCGGGTCGGGCAAGACCACCGTCGGCCGCGCCGTCGTCGGCCTGCTGCCCGTCACCGAGGGCTCGCTGAAGATCGGCGGCCACGAGATGGTCGGCATCGACGCGCAGGAGCTGCGCGACCTGCGCCGGGACGTCTCGATCGTCTTCCAGGACCCGGGCTCGTCCCTCAACCCCCGCCTGCCGATCGGCCAGTCCATCGGTGAGCCGCTCCTGCTGCGCAAGCTGGCCCGCGGCGCCGAGCTCAACAAGCGCGTGGAGGAGCTGCTCGACCAGGTGCACCTGGCCAAGAGCATGCGCAACCGCTACCCGCACGAGCTCTCCGGCGGCCAGCGCCAGCGCGTCGGCATCGCCCGGGCGCTCGCCCTGAGCCCCAAGCTGCTGGTCGCGGACGAGCCGACGTCGGCCCTCGACGTGTCCGTGCAGGCCAAGGTCCTCGACCTGTTCCAGGAGCTCCAGCGCGAGCACGGGTTCGCGTGCCTTTTCATCAGCCACGACCTGGCCGTCGTCGAGATCCTCTCGAGCCGGATCGCCGTCATGCACAACGGCAAGCTCGTCGAGCAGGGCCCGCGCGACCAGATCCTGCGCCACCCGCAGGACCCGTACACGCGGCGCCTGCTCGCGGCCGTCCCGGTGCCCAACCCCGCAGAGCAGAAGATCCGCCGCGAGACCCGCGACCGGCTGCTCGAGGAGGAGCTGGTCAGGGCCGGCGTGCACCGGGCGGAGCCGGCGGACCGCTCCGACGTCGAGAAGGCCGAGAACGCCCTGCAGGCGGAGACGATCACCCGCGGCACGACCCGCCAGGCGGGCCCCGGCGGGAACTGACGTCCCCGCCCTGCGCGCAGAACGCACGACGGCGGTCGGCGGGTAGAATCGCCCGGCGGCCGCCGTCGGTCGTTCTCTCCACCCTCCCCCTCGAACGAGATGAGTCCTCCTATGGCCGTGCGCTCCGACCTGCGCAACGTCGCGATCGTGGCGCACGTGGACCACGGCAAGACCACCCTCGTCGACGCGATGCTCTGGCAGTCCGGCGCGTTCGGCGCGCACGCGCACGTAGCCGAGCGCGCGATGGACTCCGGCGACCTGGAGCGTGAGAAGGGCATCACGATCCTCGCCAAGAACACGGCCATCCGGTACACGGGGCCGGCCGCGGCGGCGGAGGGCGAGCCGGACGGCGTGACGATCAACGTCATCGACACGCCCGGCCACGCGGACTTCGGCGGCGAGGTCGAGCGCGGCCTGTCGATGGTCGACGGCGTCCTGCTGCTGGTCGACGCGTCGGAGGGGCCGTTGCCCCAGACGCGATTCGTGCTGCGCAAGGCGCTCGAGGCGCAGCTGCCCGTGGTACTCGTCGTCAACAAGGTGGACCGGCCCGACGCGCGGATCGCCGAGGTCGTGCACGAGGCCACCGACCTCCTGCTCGGCCTGGCCTCCGACCTGCACGAGGACCGCCCGGAGCTCGACCTGGACGCGGTGCTCGACGTACCCGTCGTCTACGCGTCGGCCAAGGCCGGCCGCGCATCGCTCGAGATGCCCGCCGACGGTGCGCTGCCGGACAGCCCCGACCTGGGCCCCCTCTTCGTCACGCTGCTCGAGCGCATCCCGGCCCCGACGTACGACGAGGGCGCGCCCCTGCAGGCGCACGTCACCAACCTCGACGCGTCGC
Source organism: Actinomycetes bacterium (assembly GCA_023426865.1). Lineage (GTDB taxonomy): Bacteria > Actinomycetota > Actinomycetes > Actinomycetales > Cellulomonadaceae > Actinotalea. The sequence continues at coordinate 1,519 of JAEZBT010000143.1, read as the reverse complement.
CGTTCCTCGGCCGCCTCGCGCTGCTGCGCATTCACAACGGCACGATCCGCAAGGGCCAGAACGTCGCCTGGGTGCGGGCGGACGGCACGACGTCGAACGTCCGGATCACCGAGCTGCTCGCGACCCGGGCGCTCGAGCGAGTGCCGACGGCGGAGGCCGGGCCGGGCGACATCGTCGCGGTGGCGGGGATCGCGGACATCACGATCGGCGAGACGCTCACCGACGCCGACGACCCGCGCCCGCTGCCGCCCATCACCGTGGACGACCCGGCCATCGCCGTGACGATCGGTATCAACACCTCCCCGCTCGCGGGCAAGGGCGGCAAGGGCCACAAGGTCACCGCCCGGCAGGTCAAGGACCGGCTCGACGCCGAGCTCGTCGGCAACGTCTCCCTGCGCGTGCTGCCCACCGACCGCCCCGACACGTGGGAGGTCCAGGGTCGCGGCGAGCTCGCGCTCGCGATCCTGGTCGAGCAGATGCGGCGCGAGGGCTTCGAGCTGACCGTCGGCAAGCCGCAGGTGGTCACCAAGACCATCGACGGCGTGCGGCACGAGCCGATGGAGCACCTCACGATCGACGTGCCCGAGGAGTACCTGGGCACCGTCACGCAGCTCCTGGCCGCGCGCAAGGGTCGCATGATGACGATGGCGAACCACGGCACCGGCTGGGTCCGCATGGAGTTCATGGTCCCGGCGCGCGGCCTCATCGGCTTCCGCACGTCGTTCCTCACCGAGACGCGCGGCACCGGCATCGCCGCGTCCATCGCCGAGGGCTACGAGCCGTGGGCGGGGCCGATCGAGGCGCGGGCCAACGGCTCCCTCGTCGCGGACCGGTCCGGCGTCGTGACGGCGTACGCGCTCATCCAGCTCGCGGACCGCGGCTCGTTCTTCGTGGCGCCCACCGAGGACGTCTACGAGGGCATGGTCGTCGGCGAGAACAACCGCAGCGAGGACATGGACGTCAACGTCGCGCGAGAGAAGAAGCTGACGAACATGCGCTCGTCGACCGGTGACGAGCTCGAGCGGCTCACGCCGCCGCGCCGGCTCACCCTCGAGGAGTCCCTCGAGTTCGCCAGCGACGACGAGTGCGTCGAGGTGACCCCGGAGATCGTCCGCATCCGCAAGGTGGTGCTGAACCAGGAGGAGCGCGGCAAGATCGCGGCCCGCGCGAAGCGCGCGTGAGCAGCCCGCCCGCCCTCGTCGCGGTGCACGCGCACCCCGACGACGAGACCCTCGCCACGGGCGCGCTCCTGGCGGCGTGGGCGTCGTCGGGCGCGCCGGTCACCGTGGTGACGTGCACGCGGGGGGAGCGCGGCGAGGTCATCACCCCGGAGCTCGCGCACCTGCAGAGCGACGGCCCCGCGTTGGCGGCCCACCGCGAGCGGGAGCTGGCGGTGGCGCTCGACGCGCTGGGCGGCGTCGGGCACGCCTGGCTCGACGCGCTGGAGGGGGACGGCGGCACGACGGCCGTCGGCGGTCCCCGCTACGAGGACTCCGGCATGGTGTGGCTCGCCCCCGGT
>JAEZBT010000132.1 GCA_023426865.1 Actinomycetes bacterium | reverse complement strand
CGCGCGGCGTCAGACGGCACGGATGGCGTCCAGACGGGCGGCCGCCTGCTCCAGGACCGCCTCGCTGCCCGCGTACACGCCCGCCGCGCGCGGCCAGTGCACGACGACGTCGGTGAACCCCAGCTCCCGGGCCCGGCCCACGGACTCCTCGAAGACGTCCACGGACTCGAGCGCGAAGCGCGGCGACGCGTCCACGTTCAGGTACCTGTCGATGCCCGCGGGGTCGCGCCCGGCGTCGCCCACGGCGTCGTCGAAGCGGGCCACCAGGTCACCCAGCCCGGACCACCAGGCCGCCCACCGCTGCTCGAGCGGCCCGTCGCCCGACGGCGGCCCGTAGGTCGCCCAGCCCTGCCCGTGCCGCGCGGCGCCCCGCATGGCGCGCGGCCCGTTCGCGGCGACGACGAACGGCACCCGCGGCTGCTGGACGCAGCCGGGGACCATCCGCGCGCCGTGCGCCTCGTAGTGCGCGCCCGCGTGCTCGGTCACCGGGTGGGTGAGCAGCCCGTCGAGCAGGTCCACGAACTCCCCGAACCGCGCCACGCGCTCCCCGCGCGTCGGCGGCGGGCCCAGCACCTCGGCGTCGAACCCCTCGCCGCCCGCGCCGAGACCGAGCAGCAGTCGCCCGCCGCTGACGTCGTCCAGGCCCATGACGTCCTTCGCGAACGGCACCGGGTGCCGGAAGTTCGGACTCGCGACCCACGTGCCGAGCCGGATGCGCCCGGTGACTGCGGCGGCCGCGGCCAGCAGCGGGACGGTCGCGAACCACGGCTCGTCGGCCAGCGAGCGCCAGGCCAGGTGGTCGTACGTCCACGCGTGGTCGAAGCCGTACTCCTCGGCACGCCGCCACTTCTCCCGGGCCACGGACCAGCGGTCCTGGGGCAGCAGCACGATCCCGATGCGCACGCGCGTCCTCCGTTCGTCGGGCCCCGGCGAGGGGCGGGTGGCCGGGCGGCCGTCCGGGTCGGGGCTCAGTCCCAGCCCAGCTCGTGCAGGCGCTCGTCGTCGATGCCGAAGTGGTGGGCGATCTCGTGGATCACCGTCACCGCCACCTCCTCGACGACCTCCTCGACCGTGTCGCAGACCTCGAGCGTCGGGATCCGGAAGATGGTGATCCGGTCGGGCAGCGAGCCGGCCGCCCACCAGCCGTCGCGCTCGGTCAGCGAGACGCCCTCGTACAGCCCGAGCAGGTCCTCCGGCTCCCCCGTCGGCGGGTGGTCCTCCACGAGCACGACGACGTTGTCCATCTGGTCGGCGAGATCGTCCGGGATGAGGTCGAGCGCGTCCCGGACCGCGTCCTCGAACTCCGCGCGCGACATCCTGACCACGACCACCATTGTGGCCGACGGCCCGCCCCGTGCGTCGCAGGCCATCGCGCGGGCCAGCGGACGGCGTCGTCGTGCGGGTGCCCGGATCCCGCTTTGGAGTTCGGGGCCGTAGCCCGTATGCTTTCGGAGGTCTTCGGCGCGTCGACGTCTGGGCGCCCACACAGCCCCCATCGTCTAGCGGCCTAGGACCCCGCCCTTTCACGGCGGTAGCACGGGTTCGAATCCCGTTGGGGGTACGGACAGCAGGACAGCAGCAACGCAAGGCCCCGTAGCGCAGTCTGGTTAGCGCGCCGCCCTGTCACGGCGGAGGTCGCGGGTTCAAGTCCCGTCGGGGTCGCTCTCGACCGCCCGGTTCGCCGGCTGGTCGGACGGCCACTTAGCTCAGTTGGTAGAGCGTTCGACTGAAAATCGAAAGGTCGGCAGTTCGACCCTGCCAGTGGCCACCACCGTCTGCGCCCCGCCCCTTCCCGGGCGGGGCGTTCGTCGTCTCCGGAGAGTCCGCCGGGTTCGCGCGGGGTGCGGCGGATGGTGCGGGCGTCGGCCCGACGGTCGCGGGGACAGCGCCAGCCGCACAAACCCGGGTGTCTCGCCGCCCCGCGCCGGGCCGGATTGCCGATCGACCTGCGCGGGGGTTGGCTTGGGCAGAGAATGGCAGCGTTCCGGTGTCTGGCCGGGCCGGGCCGGCACCCCCGTGAGCGGGGCCGACGAAGGGCGTGATCACGTGACCAGCAGCACCTCGCGGACCGACGGCAAGCAGAGCATCGGCGAGCTCGTCTCGAGCCTCTCGGAGAAGTTCTCGAGCCTCATCCGCGACGAGATCCGGCTCGCCAAGGCGGAGATGGCCGAGAAGGCCAAGAACGCCGGGATCGGCATCGGCATGTTCGTGGGTGCTGCCGTCCTCGCGTTCTGGGCGACCGGCGTCCTCATCGCGACGGTGATCCTGGGCATCGCGGAGGCGCTGCCGGCGTGGCTCGCCTCCCTCATCGTCTTCGTGCTGCTCATCGCCCTCGCGGCGGTGCTGGCGCTCCTCGGCAAGAAGTCGCTGGAGAAGGGCACCCCGCCCGTCCCGGAACGCGCACAGGCGAACATCAAGCTCGACGTCGAGGCCCTCCGCCAGGGCATCGCCAAGGAGGACGCATCAGCATGAGCACCGAGTCGCAGGCCCAGATCGAGGCCGACATCGCGCGGACCCGCGCCGAGCTCCGCGCGACGGTGGACGAGCTGTCCGGGCGGCTCAACCCCAAGACCCAGGCCCAGCACGCGCTGGACGAGGCGAAGGGCGCGTTCGCGGAGGCGAAGCGCAAGGTGAGCGGGGAGGTCCGGCCCGCCGACGAGCCCGAGCCGACCCGCACCGGTTGGATCGTCCTCGGGGCGGGTGCGGCCCTCGCCGCCGCCGTCCTCGCGGGCATCGCCCGCAAGCTCTGAGTGAGCT
>JAEZBT010000119.1 GCA_023426865.1 Actinomycetes bacterium | reverse complement strand
CGTCGCGGACGCTCGCCACGGCAGGTGCCAGGACCGCGAACTGCGATAGGGCCTGGTGCAGGCGCTGCCAGGAGCGGCCGTGCGCGACGAGTGCGGCGGGCCCGTTCGGTCCGGGTGCGGTGAGGTCAGCGCCGTGGAAGGCGGCGGCGTGTGCGTGGACCGCAACGCCGAGGCCCGCCGTGAGCCGCAGGGACGGCAGGACGTCGGTGTGGTCGGCGATGAAGTTCCAGACGCCTTGGCGGAGTCGCACCATGCGGTCGCTGAGCTCGGTCATTGGGTCGTCGGTGCGGACGCGAAGGTGGGTCTGGCTGAGGGAGCCGAGGAGCCTCTCGGGGCGGCCAAGGCCCTGGGCGGCGAGCTCCCGCGCGGCGTCGGCGAGGGCCTCGAGCCCGGGGAGCTGCTTTGCGACGATGGCGCGGGGCACGCCTGCCTGGATGGTCCTGAGGGCGAGTGGCTCCTCTTGCGCGAGGGCGGCGACGGCGAAGTGGCCGAGGTCGACGAGGCTGGCGTCGAAGGTCGCGGTCGTGGCCGCAGCGGCGTCTGGGCTCCGGGGCCGTCCGTCGGTCGAGAAGTGGGTTCCGACGAGGTCGGCGGCCGCGCGCAGTGCAAGAGCCGATCGGGCCCATGGTGTCGTCCCACGGCGCACTTGGGACGGGTGGGGCCTCGATTCCCCCGTCACGGCTTCGAGCCGCGTGATGAGGTCGATCGAGGCCTGCTCCAGGGGCGGGAGACCGTCACGGTGTCGGGTCAGGCCGAGCCGGCCGAGTTGGGCAGGCCGCAGGAGGCGGCGCCCGTGGGAGGCGATGGCGTCGAGGAGCCCGTGGAAGTCCCCGATGGCGTCGAGCGCCTCGTTCGGTGTCCAGAACCGGTCTGCTCGGAGGGTGTTCGAGCCCTCGCGCAGGTGCGCTGTCGCCTGCGCGAGGAGCTCGGCGTAGGTGGTCATGCCCACCGCCCGCTGATCTTCGCGCGACCTGTGATGAGTCGGGCCATCACGCGGGACAGTGCGGCCTGGGCGCCGAGATCCGACTCGACCTCGGCGAGACCTGCCGCGCGGTTCAGGGCGGAGGCGGCGAGCCGGTCGAGGACCTCACGGGCCTCTGCGACGTCCTCGGGCCGGAGCGCTCCGAACTGCACCGGTGCGGCTGCGCGACGGATGTCCGGCCTCGCCCACTCGAGCTCGTCCTGAGCCTCGCGGAAGTCCATCGCCGCGTAGGAGATGGATACGCCCACGCTCAGGGGCACCGTCATCGCCATGTCGAGGGCGCCCATCGCCGCGGCGTGGGTGAGCGCCCAGATGCCGGACCAGCTCTGGTCGGCCTCGCTCAGCAGCGTCTCCGCCGAGCTGGTCCACGTCGCCGTCATCGCTTCCTCCTCAGCGGCCCTGCGACGTCGCCGTCGCTCCCGCCAAGAGGTGTGCCCGCGCACCTACCAACCTCGCGATCCGAGGGAATCTCGCCCGCACCGACGGAAACCGATCGCTGAGTAGCGACGCCAGTCGATGAGCAGCCACGGACCACCCGCGGGGGCTTAGCGGTGTACCGTGCGCTGGCGTACCAGTCCGGAGAGTCGGCAGCAAAGCACATGCTGCGTGGCGCTCCGCCGGCGGGGACGCGCGTGCCCTGGAAACTTAGGGCGTGGCCTGCTCAGCGTCGGCGTACCTCTCCACCCATGCGTCCAACTCGTCGCGGTGCGCGTCCACGTACTCCTGCTGCGCTCCGGCCCGAACCCTGGCGACAACCTCGGCGTACCCGACCTCGTCGACGCAGTCCCAGTCCGCCGTGGCGACGGCGCGCTCATGCGGGAACGCCTCGCGTTGGCCGTCGGTCAGGCCGTCCGCGCCGATGGCGCCGGTGGCGACGTCCGGAGCCTCGGAGAGCGCCCGCTCTCGATCCTCGGCCTCGGGCTGACGGACGTAGCCCGGGAACCCGGCCCCGGCCATGCACTCCGACCACGCGGCGTCGGCGGCGACCACGTCAGGGTGCGCGGGCACGACCTCGGCGTCGATCCGGTCGATCTCGGCCTTCAGGGCGAGGTACACGGCGTCCTTGTCGGGGGCGAGTTCGTCCGCCTCGTGCCACGCCCGACCGGCACAGCCACCCCGCGTCCAGTCATCCACCCAATCCTCGGGTGCGCCCGCCGCGACGTAGTCCTGGAAGTTCGTGCCGTCACGAGCGAGGTAGTACTCCTCGAGCTCAGCCTCGGACATCGCCGCCATGATGTCGGCGTTGGGGTCAGCCACGGATGGCGACGTCACCTCGGGCGGCCGGGAGGTCAGCCCGTAGCCGTACTGCTCGGCGAACTCACGGGAGTCGCGGGGCGGGTCCACGGCGTCCTCGTCGATGAAGACCGTGTTCGCCAGGGTCGGCACGTATTCGAAGCCAGCCTCGGCCATGCACGCGGCGAGGATCTCCTCACGGCGCATGACCTGCCGCTCGGCGACCTCGGTCGAGACGCCGAGCACCAGATCGACGTAGGCGTCGGCCGGCCCGACCGCGGGCGCATCCGCAGCATCGGAGCACGCCGCCAGAGGAGCGGCGAGGATCGCGATCACCGCGATGCCCGAATGAACCCGGCGCTTCACCATTGTCGACGCTTTCTCCTCGTGGGTTCCGGTGTCGCGATCCCTGCGTCCCGCAGGTAATCACGAGGATGCTAGAGGTCTTGATGTTGGCGAATGGGGCCGGGCGGAGGCGTCGTGGCCGGCACCCCGTCCAACGGCAGGCCGTGAGGTCGGCCCGCAGCTCAGTGGCAGGCGCCTTCCCTACGCAACCTCCTCAGCCGAGACCGCCGCTGTCCGAGGATCGCGGAGCTCTGATGGGCTAACCACAACGGTGTCCGGCCCGTCGGAGGCCTGCAGGAATCCGGGCCGCGAGTTGGGGCTGGGGCGAGGGTAAGCCCCGCCCCAGCCCCACCTCCCTCTGCTCGCACTCACATGTGGGCCAGCAGTGGGCCATCGGGGCGGGCGCGCGCCTCTGCTAGTGGCCGCCCCTGACGCGAGCGAGTCGACACGTTTGGCCGAGCTCTCATCTGCAAGTCAGTCCACCCCGGTCGTCAGGGGAGAGACCCAACACTGCTGCGTCTCCGGAGCGGCGATGCCCATACCCGAAGGTAGCCGCGGGTCCGGGTCTGCTGCGGGCGTGCTCGAGATGAGCTCACCGGTGTCGCCGTTGTAGACCGAGTGCTCGGTCGATTGCTCGACCAACTCTGCGAGATCATCTCCAGTGAACTGCTCCGGCGCCAAACCAGTCCGCACGAGGCACGCGGCCACCAGTGCGTACTCGTCGGCGTTCTCCGGATTGCGACGCTGTTCCCAGTAGAGAGACTCAATTGGGCCCGCCCACAGATCCTCGCAGGATCCATCGGCATTGGCCGGCACGCTGACCGTGCGCCTGCCTTGGTCGGTGGTGACCAGTGGCTCAAAGCCCTGTTCCCGCAGACATGCAACGAGCGAGTCCTGGGACTCGGCAAGTTCGGCGTCCGCGATCTGATGGTCCTCAAGGACCTGGCGAACGAACTCGCTGGATGAGTTCTCGATGGCTTGCTCATACGCGGCGCCCCAGGGGTCGGCCGGGTCGACGGCATCGCCGCCCGATGCGCTCGACTCGCCCGAACACGCAGCAAGCAAGCACCAGGTTGCGCCGAGGACTAGAAGCCTCACGAAAGCGGCTCCGGTCCGAACCACTGATCTACCCCTTCGTCGACGCAACTACCGGCGCTCGTACCCTCGGCCCGCGTAGTAGTAGTTGGTCGACGTGTAGGCCACTGACGTGCTACCGCCCGCCGCCACCCACGAACCGCGGGTCGAGTACGTAGTGGGGCTAGACGGGCTCGTGAGGTAGTAGAGCACCGCGCGGTACTCGCCACTACACGACGACGAGGCATTGACCTTGACCCACATGCTCGCCGCGCTGCTCGACACGTTCACCACGCAGTCGGCCGCCGAGGCAGGCGTCGCCACAAAGACCGCACCTGATGCGGCGAGCAGAATACCCGTTGCCATTCTCAACCACTTCATTTGCTTCGCCCCTCTGTGTCGCGCAGGGGTGCCAGCGAGAGGCAGCCCGAAGACTACCGTGGTTGACGCGCGCCCCCTGCAGCGGAGCCATTATGTTCGGACCTTGCGCTCCGCAGACAAGGCCCACAGGGACGTTATCAAGAACAGGCATCACGGTCGAGCCCCTAGCTACTCTCGGATGCATTGTTAAGTAGCGATTTCGCACGGTGAGTCGGAGGAATACGGGTCCCAGGTATCTGGCCTCGTCGCGAGCGAGGTGTAGTGCGACGATGTAGTTCTGCGGTGCGGCGGCGTCTCCCGCGACGAGGCGCCGGGCCAGCGAGAGCCGCGGGCCGCACCGGCCGAGTTCGCTGCGCCGGCAGGCCGCGACTTCGTCCGAATGTCCGCGGAGCCAGACGTCAAGCCGTAACGCCTACGACGTCCTCGCGTACCGCGGCGGGCTCGTGTGCGCGTCGCGCCGGCGGAGGTCAAGCGGTTCCACAAGCCCGGGGCAGCGCGCCGAGCGGGAGAAGCGACGACGCGCACAGCCAGCTGGTCTTCCACGTGCGGTCTCGGGACGCTGATTGACTCGCGGGGCGCCCTGAGGGAGTAGAGGCCCGAGGTGGAGGACCTGGCCACGGCCGATCTCGCTTGACTCGGCCGCGACGGCCTTGTCGCCGTCGACGAGCGGGTTCGGGTTCTGTTGGCCTGGGCGCCTGACCGGTCCACGACGACCTGGTCGGTCGGGCTGATCATGGAGCGCGCGATGGAGCCATTTGTGGGAACGATCCCACATGGTGAGCGATGGTCTTTCGCTAGCCGCGGGCTGAGGGAGAGGAGGCGACTTCACGGATCGCTAAAGTCACACTCCTATAAGTAAGTGATATCGTCAGCCTGTGTTCCTCAGAGGCCCAGCTCCGACAGGTGCCCGATGACCGCGCCGCACGTGCAGATGAAGGCGGACCTCTTTAAGGCCATGGGCAACCCCGTCCGCGTCCGCGTCCTCGAGCTGCTGAGCGAGCGCGCCTGGGCGGTCGGGGAGATGACGGCCGAGCTCGGCGTCGGCGCCTCCGGCCTCTCCCAGCACCTGGCGGTGCTGCGGTCCGTCGGGCTGGTCCAAGCCCGGCGCGAGGCGTCGACCGTCCACTACTCGCTGACCACGCCACGCACCGCCGAGCTGCTCGCGGTCGCCCGGCAGCTGCGCGGCGACCTGCTCGCCCTCCAGATCGAAGTGCTGAGCGACCTGCGCGCCGAGGACGAGCAGGCCGAGCAGGCCGCCGAGCGGGCGGACGGCTGACCGGGTCGTGCTGAAGCTCCTGCGCACCATGCTGCGGGTCGGGCGGATCGCCGAGCCCGCGGGCGCCGCTCCCGAGCACGCCGGCGTGCCGGATGCCGCGCCGCGGACCGGCTCGGTCCAGATCCGCCACGTCGACGCCGGCTCGTGCAACGGCTGCGAG
>JAEZBT010000096.1 GCA_023426865.1 Actinomycetes bacterium | reverse complement strand
GGGGCGGGGGCGGGGGGCCGGCGCCGGGCCCCGCCCCCCCCCGCCACGGCCGGTCCGCAGGTCGCTGAGCAGGTCGATCGCCTCACCACCGGAGAGGTTGGGCCAGAGGTTCACGTCGCCGGGCACGTAGGCGAGCCGCCGGTGCAGCGCGACGGCGTCGCGCCACGGGTGGCCCCCCAGGACGCGGACCTGGCCGGCGTCCTTGCGCAGCAGCCCGAGGAGCACGCGGATCGTCGTCGACTTACCGGCGCCGTTCGGGCCGAGGAAGCCGTGCACCTGACCGGCCTCGACCGTGAGGTCCAGGCCGTCGAGGGCCCGTGTGCTGCCGAACGTCTTGACGACGCCTTCTGCGTGGATGACGTGCTCCACCGAACCTCCAAGAATCTGACAGTGGGTGTCAACTGACAGTAGATCTCAGTGGGAGCGAGTGTCAACAGAAAGTTGCTGTCAATCGAGAGTCCCCGTCATTTCGTCGCGTAGGATGGGGGGATGGCGGACGACGACGGCGGCGGCAGTCTCCGCGAGCGCAAGCGCCTGGCCGCCATGCTGCGGATCCAGGCGGTCGCGCTCGACATGTTCGAGGAGCGCGGGTTCGACGAGGTCACGGTCGAGGAGATCGCCGACGCGTCGGACGTCTCCCCGAGCAGCCTCTACCGCTACTTCGGCACCAAGGAGCAGATCGTCCTGTGGGACCAGTTCGACCTGGACCAGGACGTCCTGCTCGCCGCAGGCCTCGCTGACCGGGTGCCGCTGGAGGGCCTGCGGCGCATCATCGGCTCGTCCGTCGGCGCGATGTCGCCGGCGGACGAGGCGCTCGTCCAGCGGCGCCTCGCGCTCGTGATGACCGCGCCAGCGCTCGAGGCGGCCGCGACGGCGCAGGTCTACCAGGTGTCGGAGGTCATCGGGCGCCAGCTGGCCGCCCACCTCGGGCGACCCGAGGTCGATCTCGAGGTCCAGGTGTTCTCGCACGCCTTCACCGGTGGCCTGCTCGGGATGGTGCACCACTGGTACGGGACGGGCTTCGCCCAGCCGCTGCACGCCGTCGTCGAGCGCACCTTCGACATCTTCGAGGAGGGTCTCGACATCGTCACGGCCCCGGGGACCGTCGGCTTGACACCCGGCGCTTTGTGAGCGTTAACATCGCGGAGGTGGATCCGCGACGACGCGATGGGGAGCGACGATGACGACCGGGGACAGTGCGGCCGCACGCCTCATCACCTCGGGACAGGCGTCCCTCGGGATCGAGCTCGGGTCCACCCGCATCAAGGCCTGCCTGATCGGCCCGGACGGCACCACGCTGGCCGACGGCAGTCACGAGTGGGAGAACCAGTTCGTCGACCGCATGTGGACCTACTCCCTCGAAGCCGTGTGGTCCGGGCTCCAGGCGTGCATGGCGGCCCTCCAGGCCGACGTCGCGCGCCGCCACGGTGTGCCGCTGACCGACGTCGGCGCGCTCGGCGTCTCCGCGATGATGCACGGCTACCTGGCCTTCGACGCCGCCGGCGAGCTGCTGGTCCCGTTCCGGACCTGGCGGAACACCACGACCGGCCCGGCCGCCGCCGAGCTCAGCGCGCTGTTCGGCCACAACATCCCGCTGCGCTGGTCGGTCGCACACCTGTACCAGGCGATCCTCGACGACGAGCCGCACGTGCCGCAGATCGCGTCGCTCACCACGCTCGCCGGCTACGTGCACACCCGGCTGACCGGCCGGCACGTGCTCGGCGTCGGCGACGCGTCCGGCATGTTCCCCGTGGACCCGGCCACCAAGGACTACGACGCGCGGATGCTCGCCCAGTTCGACGAGCTGGTCGCCGCGCGTCGTCCCGGCCTGCCCGCGCTCGCCGCGCTCCTGCCCGAGGTCCTCGTCGCGGGCCAGGAGGCCGGCCGGCTGACCGAAGACGGCGCCGCGCTGCTCGACCCCACCGGGACCCTGCGCCCCGGCGCGCCGCTCTGCCCGCCCGAGGGCGACGCCGGCACCGGCATGGTGGCGACGAACGCCGTCGCGCAGCGGACCGGCAACGTCAGCGTCGGCACCTCGATCTTCGCGATGGTCGTCCTCGAGCGGCCGCTCGAGCGCCAGCACCACGAGCTCGACCTGGTCACGACGCCCGCGGGCGACCTCGTCGCGATGGTGCACTGCAACAACGGCGCGAGCGAGCTCGGCGCCTGGGCCGACCTCTTCGGCCGGTTCGCCACGGCCCTGGGCACGCCCGCCGAGCCGGACGCCGTCTTCGGCGCCTTGCTGCGCGAGGCCCTCGACGGCGACGCCGACGGCGGCGGCCTGGTCGCGTACAACTACCTGTCCGGCGAGCCGATCACCGGCCTGGCGGAGGGTCGGCCGCTGTTCGTGCGCACGCCCGACTCGCGGCTGACGCTGGCGAACTTCATGCGGACCCAGGTCTACGGCGCGTTCGCGACGCTCAGCCTCGGCATGCGGGTGCTCGCCGCCGAGGGCGTCGAGCTCGACGTCCTGGCCGCGCACGGCGGCCTGTTCCGTACGGCCGGCGTCGCGCAGCGGATGCTCGCGGCCGCCGTCGGGGCCCCGGTCGCGGTGGCGCGGACGGCGAGCGAGGGCGGCCCGTGGGGCATGGCCGTCCTGGCTGCCTACCTGCACGAGAGCGCCGGACGGGACCTCGGCTCGTACCTGGGCAGTCGCATCTTCGCGAGCGCGGAGGTCGACGTCGTCGCGCCGGACCCGGGCGACGTGGCCGGCTACGCCGCGTTCCTCGAGCGGTACGAGGCCGGCCTGGCGGTGGAACGCGCGGCAGCCGGGGCCCTCTAGACGCATGACGGACACGACGATCAGGAGACAGTGGCGATGACCGACGGTCTGCAGGCCTACCCGACCGAGGTGCGCGAGCAGGTCGAGCGTGTGCGCGCGCTCGTGTCCGACCTGCACGCCGAGCTGCCGCGCTGGGGCCTGGTCGTCTGGACGGCGGGCAACGTCTCCCAGCGCGTGCGCGTGCCGGGCGGGGAGGACCTGCTGGTCATCAAGCCGAGCGGCGTGACCTACGACGACCTGACCCCGGAGTCCATGGTCGTGTGCGACCTCGAGGGGAACCTCGTCGACGGGACGCGCGCGCCGTCGTCGGACACCGCGGCGCACGCGTACGTCTACAAGCACATGCCCCAGGTCGGCGGCGTCGTGCACACGCACTCCACCTACGCGACCGCCTGGGCCGCGCGGGCCGAGCCCGTGCCCTGCGTGCTGACGATGATGGCCGACGAGTTCGGCGGGCCGATCCCCATCGGGCCGTTCGCGCTCATCGGCGACGACTCGATCGGCCGCGGCATCGTCGAGACCCTGCGCGACTCGCCGAGCCGTGCGGTGCTCATGCGCAACCACGGGCCGTTCACCATCGGCCGCGACGCGAAGGAC
>JAEZBT010000070.1 GCA_023426865.1 Actinomycetes bacterium | reverse complement strand
CGCCGGGCGTGTCCGTCGGAAACGCTCCACTGTCGGCGCGATCGCTCCACACGCTGGGGGCCTGGTAGGCGCCGGCCGGCAGGCGTCGGAGGTGGGGGCGGGATCGTCCGACGTCGGGCCGGTTCCGTCAAGGCGACGCGCCCGGCAGACCTGAGCCTCGTTGGACAGGGCTGGTCAAGGTGAGTACGCTAGCGCTTTGCGCTGGCTTGTGCCCGTACCCCTCATCCGCCCCACGGTCCCGAGCGCTGCTCGGGTGCCGGATCGATCGCCATGGGCTCGTGACGATCGACGGTCGTCCCGGGACAGATGAGCAGGGTAGGCCACAACGCTGCGCGCGTGCACACGATCCGCAGGGAAGGACCCCTCTTGGCTGCCTCGCGCACCCCGTCTGCTCCGAACGCCGAAGCCATCGCAAACCGCACAGCATCACGCCGTATCTCCTTCGCCAAGATCCACGAGCCCCTCGAGGTCCCCGACCTCCTCGGCCTCCAGACCGAGAGCTTCGACTGGCTGCTCGGCAACCAGTCCTGGCAGGACCGCGTCGCCGCGGCGGTCGAGGCGGGACGCACCGACGTCCCCACCACCTCGGGCCTGGAGGAGATCTTCGAGGAGATCTCCCCGATCGAGGACTTCGGTGGCTCGATGTCCCTGTCGTTCCGGGACCACCGCTTCGAGCCGCCGAAGTACACGCCGGACGAGTGCAAGGAGAAGGACTTCACCTACGCGGCGCCCCTGTTCGTCACCGCGGAGTTCGTGAACTACACGACGGGTGAGATCAAGAGCCAGACGGTCTTCATGGGCGAGTTCCCGCTCATGACCGAGCACGGCACCTTCATCATCAACGGCACCGAGCGCGTGGTCGTCAGCCAGCTCGTGCGGTCCCCGGGCGTCTACTTCGAGCGGACCGCCGACAAGACCTCCGACAAGGACGTCTTCACGTCGAAGATCATCCCGAGCCGCGGCGCCTGGCTGGAGTTCGAGATCGACAAGCGCGACGCCGTCGGCGTGCGCGTCGACCGCAAGCGCAAGCAGTCGGTCACGGTCTTCCTCAAGGCGCTCGGCATGACCGAGTCGGAGATCCGCGAGGAGTTCGCCGACTTCCCGGCCGTGCTCGAGACCCTCGAGAAGGACCACGTCCACACCGAGGACGAGGCGCTGCTCGACATCTACCGGAAGATCCGCCCGGGCGAGCCGCCGACCATCGAGGCCGGCCGCGCGCTGCTGGAGAACTTCTACTTCAACCCCAAGCGCTACGACCTGGCGAAGGTCGGCCGCTACAAGCTGAACAAGAAGCTCGGCCTGGACGCCCCGCTCACCGACGCGGTGCTCACGCGCGCCGACGTCGTCGCGACGATCCGCTACATGGCCGCCCTGCACGCTGAGGTCACGGTGCTCCCGGGCACCCGCGCCGGCGAGGCAGTGGACGTGCGCGTCGAGACCGACGACATCGACCACTTCGGCAACCGCCGCATCCGCGCCGTCGGCGAGCTCATCCAGAACCAGGTCCGCACGGGCCTGTCCCGGATGGAGCGCGTCGTGCGCGAGCGCATGACCACCCAGGACGTCGAGGCGATCACGCCGCAGACGCTCATCAACATCCGGCCTGTGGTGGCGAGCATCAAGGAGTTCTTCGGGACCTCCCAGCTCAGCCAGTTCATGGACCAGAACAACCCGCTCGCGGGCCTGACCCACAAGCGCCGCCTGTCGGCGCTGGGCCCCGGCGGCCTCTCCCGCGACCGCGCGGGCATGGAGGTGCGCGACGTGCACACCTCCCACTACGGCCGCATGTGTCCGATCGAGACCCCTGAGGGCCCGAACATCGGCCTCATCGGCTCGCTCGCGAGCTACGGCCGGATCAACCCGTTCGGTTTCGTCGAGACCCCGTACCGCAAGGTCGTCAAGGGCCGCGTCACGGACGAGGTCAACTACCTCACGGCCGACGACGAGGACAACTACGTCATCGCCCAGGCGAACGCCCCGCTCACCGACAAGAGCCACTTCGCCGAGGACCGCGTGCTGGTCCGCACCAAGGGCGGTGAGGTCGAGCTGGTCCCGGCCGACCAGGTCGACTACATGGACGTGTCGCCGCGCCAGATGGTCTCCGTCGGCACCGCGATGATCCCGTTCCTCGAGCACGACGACGCGAACCGCGCCCTCATGGGCGCGAACATGCAGCGCCAGGCCGTGCCGCTGGTCCGGGCCGAGGCGCCGCTGGTCGGCACCGGCATGGAGCGGCGCGCCGCGGTCGACGCCGGCGACGTGGTCGTGGCCACCAAGCCGGGTGTCGTCACCGAGGTCTCCGCGGACCTCGTGACGGTCGCGAACGACGACGGCACGACGACGACCTACCGGGTCGCCAAGTTCCGTCGCTCGAACCAGGGCACCTCGTACAACCAGCGCGTGCTGGCCGACGAGGGCGACCGGGTCGAGGTGGGCTCCGTCCTCGCGGACGGCCCGGCGACCGACGACGGCGAGCTCGCGCTCGGCCGGAACCTGCTCGTCGCGTTCATGTCGTGGGAGGGCCACAACTACGAGGACGCGATCATCCTGAGCCAGCGCCTGGTGCAGGACGACGTCCTCTCCTCGATCCACATCGAGGAGCACGAGGTCGACGCCCGCGACACCAAGCTCGGCCCCGAGGAGATCACGCGGGACATCCCGAACGTCTCCGAGGAGGTCCTGGCGGACCTGGACGAGCGCGGCATCATCCGCATCGGCGCCGAGGTCTCGGCCGGCGACATCCTCGTCGGCAAGGTCACCCCCAAGGGCGAGACCGAGCTGACCCCGGAGGAGCGACTGCTCCGCGCGATCTTCGGTGAGAAGGCGCGCGAGGTCCGCGACACGTCGCTGAAGGTCCCGCACGGTGAGTCCGGCACGGTCATCGAGGTCCGCACGTTCAACCGCGAGGACGGCGACGAGCTGCCCGCCGGCGTGAACGAGCTGGTCCGCGTCTACATCGCCGCGCGCCGCAAGATCACCGACGGCGACAAGCTCGCCGGTCGCCACGGCAACAAGGGCGTCATCTCCAAGATCCTCCCGGTGGAGGACATGCCGTTCCTGGCCGACGGGACCCCCGTCGACGTCGTGCTCAACCCGCTCGGCGTGCCCGGCCGCATGAACGTGGGCCAGGTGCTCGAGACCCACCTCGGGTGGGTCGCCAAGCAGGGCTGGGACGTGACGCTCGCCGACGGCAAGCCCGCGTGGCTAGCCGAGGTCCCGGCGGCCGCCGTGCGCAGCGAGCCGGGTACGCCCGTCGCCACCCCGGTGTTCGACGGCGTGCCGGAGTCGGTCCTCACGGGCCTGCTCTCGGTGACCAACACGAACCGCGACGGCAACCGGATGGTCGACGAGTCCGGCAAGGCGCCGCTCTTCGACGGCCGCTCGGGCGAGCCGTTCCCGGAGCCCGTGGCCGTCGGCTACATGTACATCCTGAAGCTGCACCACCTGGTGGACGACAAGATCCACGCCCGGTCGACGGGTCCGTACTCGATGATCACGCAGCAGCCGCTGGGCGGTAAGGCCCAGTTCGGCGGCCAGCGCTTCGGCGAGATGGAGGTGTGGGCGCTCGAGGCCTACGGCGCCGCCTACACGCTCCAGGAGCTGCTGACCATCAAGTCCGACGACGTCCCCGGTCGCGTGAAGGTCTACGAGGCCATCGTCAAGGGCGAGAACATCCCCGACTCGGGCATCCCGGAGTCGTTCAAGGTGCTCCTCAAGGAGATGCAGTCGCTCTGCCTGAACGTCGAGGTGCTCTCCTCCGACGGCATGGCGATCGACATGAAGGAGTCCGACGACGAGGTGTACCGGGCGGCCGAGGAGCTCGGCATCGACCTGTCCCGCCGTCCGAACGCCTCGAGCATCGAGGAGATCTGACCTCGCCGACCCTCCCCGCCCGCGCCCGCCGGCGCGCGCGGGGCGGGGTCGGCCTCCGGCCCACCGGCCACCGGTGAACATCATTCGAAGGAAGTAGGACACCTTGCTCGACGTCAACGTCTTCGACGAGCTGCGTATCGGTCTCGCGACGGCAGAGGACATCCGCGCCTGGTCCCACGGCGAGGTCAAGAAGCCCGAGACCATCAACTACCGCACGCTCAAGCCGGAGAAGGACGGCCTCTTCTGCGAGAAGATCTTCGGCCCCACCCGGGACTGGGAGTGCTACTGCGGCAAGTACAAGCGCGTGCGCTTCAAGGGCATCATCTGCGAGCGCTGCGGCGTCGAGGTGACGCGCTCGAAGGTCCGCCGCGAGCGGATGGGGCACATCGAGCTCGCCGCGCCCGTGACGCACATCTGGTTCTTCAAGGGCGTCCCCTCGCGCCTCGGCTACCTGCTCGACCTCGCCCCGAAGGACCTGGAGAAGGTCATCTACTTCGCGGCGTACATGATCACCGAGGTCGACGAGGACGGCCGGACCGAGGACCTGCCGAACCTGCGCAACGAGATCGACGTCGAGAAGAAGGAGATCGCGAACCGTCGCGACGCCGAGGTCGACGCGCGGGCGCGCAAGCTCGAGGAGGACCTCGCCCAGCTGGAGGCCGAGGGTGCCAAGGCCGACGCGCGCCGCAAGGTGCGCGACTCGGCCGAGCGCGAGATGGCGCAGCTGCGCAAGCGGGCCGACGCCGAGATCGAGCGCCTGGAGCTCATCTGGGACCGCTTCGTGGGCCTCAAGGTCGCCGACCTCGAGGGTGACGAGTCGCTCTACCGCCAGCTGGTGGACCGCTACGGCGTGTACTTCAAGGGCGCGATGGGCGCCGCGGCGATCCAGAAGCGCCTCGAGAGCTTCGACCTCGACGCCGAGGCCGCCAACCTGCGCGACATCATCAAGAACGGCAAGGGCCAGCGCAAGACGCGTGCCCTCAAGCGGCTCAAGGTCGTCAACGCGTTCCTCACGACCAACAACAGCCCGCAGGCGATGGTGCTCGACGCGGTCCCGGTCATCCCGCCGGACCTGCGGCCGATGGTCCAGCTCGACGGCGGCCGCTTCGCGACGAGCGACCTCAACGACCTGTACCGCCGCGTGATCAACCGGAACAACCGCCTCAAGCGGCTGCTCGACCTGGGCGCGCCGGAGATCATCGTCAACAACGAGAAGCGGATGCTCCAGGAGGCCGTCGACGCGCTGTTCGACAACGGCCGTCGTGGCCGTCCCGTCACCGGCCCGGGCAACCGGCCGCTGAAGTCCATCTCGGACATGCTCAAGGGCAAGCAGGGCCGGTTCCGCCAGAACCTGCTCGGCAAGCGCGTCGACTACTCCGGCCGCTCGGTCATCGTGGTCGGCCCGGAGCTCAAGCTGCACCAGTGCGGCCTGCCCAAGCAGATGGCGCTCGAGCTGTTCAAGCCCTTCGTCATGAAGCGGCTCGTCGACCTCAACCACGCGCAGAACATCAAGTCCGCCAAGCGGATGGTCGAGCGCGCGCGCCCGCAGGTCTGGGACGTGCTCGAGGAGGTCATCTCCGAGCACCCGGTGCTGCTCAACCGTGCACCGACGCTGCACCGCCTCGGCATCCAGGCCTTCGAGCCCGTGCTGGTGGAGGGCAAGGCGATCCACCTGCACCCGCTCGTCTGCGCCGCGTTCAACGCGGACTTCGACGGCGACCAGATGGCCGTCCACCTGCCCCTGAGCGCCGAGGCGCAGGCCGAGGCCCGCATCCTCATGCTCTCGAGCAACAACATCCTCAAGCCCTCGGACGGCCGTCCGGTGACCATGCCCTCGCAGGACATGATCATCGGCCTGTACCACCTGACCGCCGACAAGGCCGACGCCCTCGGCGCCGGCCGCGCGTTCGGCTCGGTGGCCGAGGCGATCATGGCGTACGACCAGGGCACCCTGGACCTGAACGCCGAGATCACGCTGCGGATGTCGGACGTCGTCCTGCCGGAGGGCTTCGAGGCGCCGGAAGGCTACGAGTCCGGCGACACGCTGCTCATGCCCACGACGCTCGGCCGCGCGCTCTTCAACGAGTTCCTGCCGGTCGACTACCCGTACGTCAACGGCGTGGTCGACAAGAAGCGCCTCTCCGCGATCGTGAACGACCTCGCCGAGCGGTACCCGAAGGTCGAGGTCGCGGCGAGCCTGGACGCGCTCAAGGACGGTGGCTTCCACTGGGCGACCGTGTCCGGGCTGAGCATCTCGATCGGTGACGTCGCGACGCCGGACACCAAGGCGGCGATCCTCGAGGAGTACGAGGGCCGCGCGGCGAAGATCCAGTCGCAGTACGACAAGGGTCTGATCACCGACGACGAGCGCCGTCAGGAGCTCATCGAGGTGTGGACGCAGGCGACGGACGTCGTCGCCAAGTCGATGCAGGAGTCCTTCCCCACCGGCAACCCGCTGTTCCGCATGGTCAGCTCGGGCGCTCGAGGCAACTGGATGCAGGTCCGCCAGATCGCGGGCATGCGTGGCCTCGTGGCCAACCCGAAGGGCGAGATCATCCCGCGGCCGATCAAGTCGAACTACCGCGAGGGCCTGTCGGTGCTGGAGTACTTCATCGCCAGCCACGGCGCCCGCAAGGGTCTGGCGGACACCGCTCTGCGGACCGCCGACTCGGGCTACCTCACGCGGCGGCTCGTCGACGTCTCGCAGGACGTCATCGTCCGCGAGGACGACTGCGGCACCGAGCGCGGCCTCACGCTGCCCGTCGCGACCGCGGGCCCGGACGGCAAGGTCCGCCGCCACGAGCGCGTCGAGACGAGCGTGTACGCGCGGACCCTGGCGACGGACGTCCTCGGGGCCGACGGCACCGTGCTCGCCGAGGCAGGCGAGGACGTCGGCGACGTCATCATCGACCGCGTCGTGGGCGCGGGGGTGACCGAGGTCAAGATCCGCTCGGTCCTCACCTGCGAGTCGCGCGTCGGCACGTGCGCCAAGTGCTACGGCCGCTCGTTGGCCACCGGCAAGCTCGTCGACATCGGCGAGGCGGTCGGCATCATCGCCGCCCAGTCGATCGGTGAGCCGGGCACGCAGCTGACGATGCGGACCTTCCACACCGGTGGTGTCGCCTCCGCGGACGACATCACGCAGGGTCTGCCCCGCGTCCAGGAGCTCTTCGAGGCCCGCACCCCCAAGGGCGAGGCGCCGATCGCGGAGTTCTCGGGCCGGGTCGCGGTGGACGACAGCGAGCGGACCCGCCGGATCGTCCTCACGCCGGACGACGGCTCCGAGGAGATCGCGTACCCGATCAGCAAGCGCTCGCGCCTGCTGATCACGGACGGCCAGCACGTCGAGGTCGGCACGCAGCTGGTCCAGGGCAAGGTGGACCCGAAGAAGGTCCTGCGCATCCTGGGCCCGCGCGCGGCGCAGAAGCACCTGGTGGACGAGGTCCAGGAGGCCTACTCCAGCCAGGGTGTGGACATCCACGACAAGCACATCGAGGTCATCGTGCGGCAGATGCTGCGGCGCGTGACCGTGCTCGACTCGGGTGACACGGACCTGCTGCCGGGCGAGCTGGCCGAGCGCGGCCGGTTCGAGGACGCGAACCGCGCGGCGATCGCCGAGGGTGCGCAGCCGGCGTCGGGCCGTCCGGAGCTGATGGGTATCACGAAGGCGTCGCTCGCGACGGACTCGTGGCTGTCGGCGGCCTCCTTCCAGGAGACCACGCGGGTGCTCACGGAGGCCGCGATGAGCGGTCGCAGCGACCCCCTGCTGGGCCTGAAGGAGAACGTCATCATCGGCAAGCTCATCCCGGCCGGTACCGGCCTGACCCGCTACGGCAACGTCGCGGTCGAGCCCACCGAGGAGGCGAAGGCCGAGCTCTACCCGAGCTTCGGGTACGACGAGATCGACTTCCCGCCGCTCGGCATGGGCTCCGGCGAGGCGATCCCGCTCGACGAGATCGACTTCGGCGACCTCCGCTGAACGAGCGCCGGGGGGTGCGCCACCTACGCGCGGTCCCACCGACCAGAGCTTTCTGGCGGCTGGCGCCGCGCCTCATGGTGGCGACACGCCCGGGTGCGTGGGTCGGCGCGGGACGAAAGGCGCCAGGTCCGGCGA